>CATQHP010000001.1 GCA_958295955.1 uncultured Bryobacterales bacterium
CCTGCACCTTGCGGCCGTTGTGGTCCTCGATCGCGAACTCGCCCACGCCGAGCAGGCGGTAGGTCAGCGAGCCCGGCGCCTGCCGCCGCGGACGCGTCGAGCTCGTCCCGGCTCGTGAACGCCCGTTCGGACGGCTCGCCCGCGGTGGCCCGATCGAGCATCCACTCCCCGCCGCCGCTCCGCAGGCACCCCACGACGGTCCGCAGCTCGATCGCCGCGTCCTGGCCGGCCTGCGCCACCGCCCCCGGGACGAGCCAAGCGAGCAGGACCGGAACCGCGCGGGGGCAAGGGAAGCGCATCATGGTCGTGTCATGATGGTGACGAGGGCGGCCGCGACCGATCCCGGAGATGACCGGCTGCGGCCAACTTGTACCATGGCCCCGGTGCGCGATCAACCGGGCCCCCGGCTCCGGGTGCACGTCAAGAAAGTGAGGCACCGCCGCTGGAACCCGGTCCCCGATGGATCCCAGGCGCCAAAGCCCAAGGAAAGCCCCGTTCGGAGGGCTTCGGTGCCGAGAACGGTAACGGAAATCGCCAACTTGACGGCACCAGGGGCAGTCAGGTCACGAATTGGACGTGCCCCCCCCGGCTCCGGCAGGAGCATCCCACGCTGACCCGCGCGTGACGGCCCGCCCCCGATTCGAGGGGTCGCCACCGTCTTGCCGACCGGCCGGGCGCCGCGGGTGACCCACGATTCCATACGTCCAGAGCCCAGGACCCGCCACGATTCTGCTTGCCACGGCGGTGGCGGAGCGTGGGAGGTCCTGCGGCTCCGGGTGCGCGTCAGGAACGGGGCGCCGCCGCTGGAAGATCAGGCGTGGCCGGCCCCCGAGGCATCCCCACGGCGCCAAAGCCCCGATAGACCCGGCCCCTCCACCCCATGACCGGCAAGACGGGATAGAATTCACGCATGAGGCACGTACTTCCGGTTCTCCTGGCGCTCGGCGTCACGTCGGGGGTTGCGGTCTCTCCGCTTCAGGCCCAGCGGCGACCGCCGGGGGCGACGCAGGGCGGACCGACGACCGGCGACGAGATGATGCCGCCGTTCGACCTGCGGTACTTCCTCGGCGACTGGGAGATCGAGTGGTCTCCGCCCGAGACCCCGCTGTTGCCGGGCGGGAAGCACACGGGGGTCGAGCGGGTCCGGCACATCGCGAACGGCCGCTATCTCGAGGTCACCGTCGAGATTCGACGGTCCGGACCGGTCCCTCCGCGGCCGGGGCATCGTGTTTCTGGAGACGGGGCCGTTCGGCGCCACCTCACCAAGTACGTGGTGTACGACGCCGGGTTCGCCCTGCTGCAGCCGGGGGCGGTCGGCGGCGACCTCGGGGGGTACTACAGCCACTTCTGGGAGACCCCGGCCCCGATCCGGCGCGGCGGCGCCGAGCTGTCGATCCGGGGCCGGAGCTATCTGGTCTCGCCGTAACGCGTACCGGGTGAACCAGGAGATCTCGGTGGACGGCGAGGCTTTCGTCAACTTCGGAGTCATGTGGTACACGAAGGTCGTGGACGAAACGGGGCAGGAGCGATGATGGGGAGACGGAGACTGACGGCGGCGGCCGCGGCGCTCATGGTCGGCTTGGCGGGCCTGTCGCTTGCCCGCGCCCAGGGCGGCGTGACCGGCGACTGGGAGATGCGGCTGAGCACGCAGACCGGCGTGACGACGTGGCAGGCGCGGTTCGAGCAGGACGGCGGGCGGCTCGGCGGCGAGATCGACCTCGGCGACAACGAGATTCTGGACGTGGACGGCACCGTCGACGGCGCGATGCTCAGGTTCGTCATCGTCGTGCCGGACCTCGACGGCGACCAACCCATCAACTTCGAGGGCGAGCTGTCGGCGACACGATTCAGGGCGCCCCGGGCAGCTTCAGTTGGTACGGGACCGGCGATTGGGAGGCGTCCCGCCAGTAGGGGCCAGCGGGGTCCACGGACTCGCGGGTCGTGTGGTGACGATAGTTCGGAACGGAAGGCAGCCATGAGAAACCGCTCTGCAGGTGCGTTGGCCGTTGCGTTGCTGGCTCGTGTCCGCGGCGCTCGTTTCGTTCGCCGCGTTCGTGCGCGCCGCCGAGGATGACATCGGCGGTGTCGTGACGAGCGCGGACGGCCCCGAGGAAGGGGTGTGGGTGATCGCCGAGACGACCGGGTTGCCGACGAAGTTCGTCAAGAGCGTGGTGACCGGAGACGGCGGCCGGTATCTCATTCCGGACCTGCCGGAGGCGGCCTACGACGTCTGGGTGCGGGGGTACGGCCTCGTCGACTCGGCCCCGGTGCAGGCCGCGCCGGGCGACACCGTGGACCTCGCGGCGACGGTCGCGGCGACCCCGCGCGAGGCCGCCGCCGTCTACCCCGCCAACTACTGGTACTCGCTGATCCGCCCGCCCGCGCAGGACGAGTTTCCGGGGACCGGGCCCGACGGCAACGGCATCGACGCGAATCTCCAGCACCAGGATCAGTGGCTCGACGTGCAGAAGCAGGGGTGCATGCTCTGCCACCAGCTCGGGAACCGCATCGTCCGCGAGATCGACAACATCGAGCAGTTCGACTCGAGTCTCGCGGCGTGGGACCACCGGGTGCGGATGGGCCAGCGCGGCGGCCAGATGACCAACGTCATGAACCGGTTCGGCCGGGCGCGGGCCCTCCGGATGTTCGCCGACTGAGCGACCGCATCGCGGACGGCGCGGTGCCCGCGGCGGCCGCCGCGCCCGCAGGGCATCGAGCGGAACGTGGTCGTCTCGATGTGGGAATGGGGCACCGAGATCGACTACATCCACGACGAGATCGCCACCGACAAGCGGAACCCCGGCATCAATGCGAACGGCCCCGTCTACGGCGTCAACATCTCGAACGACGCGCTGACCATTCTCGATCCGGTCACCCACGTGGCGACGAGCCTCGAGGTGCCGCTGCGGGTCGATCCGGCCACGGTTCCGGGCATGATCGCGCGGTCGATGCCCGCCCCGTCGCGGTTCTTCGGGGACGAGCTCATCTGGAACGACCCCGCGAACCCCCACAACCCGATGATGGACCAGAAGGGCCGGGTGTGGATGACCTCGGCGATCCGCAACCGGGCCAACCCGGACTACTGCCGGGAGGGGTCGGACAACCGGTTCGCGCAGTACTTCCCGCTCGACAACGGGTTCCGCTCGGCCGTCTACTACGAGCCGGAGACCGGCGAATTCGTGATGGTCGACACCTGCTTCGGCACCCACCACCTGCAGTTCGCCGAGGACGACAACGACACGCTGTACTTCAGCGGCGGCGGGCAGGTGATCGGCTGGATCGACACGAAGCTCTGGGACGAAACGGGGGACGAGGTGGCGGCGCAGGGCTGGTGCCCGACCGTCCTCGACACCAACGGCGACGGGGTCGTCACCCAGCCGTGGAACGAGCCGCCGCGCGGCAGACAGCCGGCGGACCGCGATCCCGCCCTCGACACCCGCGTGGTGGTCGGGAGCTACGGCGTCATCGGCGATCCGACGGACGAGCAGGTGGTGTGGATCAGCTCCAACCGGTTCCCGGGGCGGCTGGCCCGGCTCGACGTGGGCGACGACCCGCCCGAGACCTGCGTCACCGAGATGTACGAAGTGCCGTCGGTGCTCGATCCGAACGTGCCCGAGGACAAGATCGGGTTCGGCTCGCGCGGGCTCGACATCGATCGCGGAGGCGTCATCTGGACCGCCCTGTCGGGGTCGAGTCACCTCGCCAGCTTCGATCGCACGCGATGCCCGGTCCTGAACGGTCCGGAGACGGTCGAGGGGCGGCACTGCGTCGAGGGTTGGACGCTGCACCCCACCCCCGGGCCGGTGATCGCCGGGACCGACCCGCCGGTGCGGGCCGACTACCACTACTACAACTGGGTCGACCAGTGGAACACGCTGGGGCTGGGGCGCGACGTGCCCATCGCCACCGGGTCGAACTCCGACTCGCTGCTCGCCCTCGATCCGGAAACCGGTCAGTGGACGGTGCTGCGGGTGCCGTATCCCCAGGGCTTCTTCACCCGCGGGCTCGACGGCCGCATCGACGACCCCGATGCCGGTTGGAAGGGGCGCGGGGTATGGGCCACCTACGGCGCCGCGGTCACGTGGCACATCGAGGGCGGCCGCGGCGTGAAACCGGGCATGCTGAAGTTCCAGGTGCGCCCGGACCCGCTGGCGGACTAGAATCCGTGCCGCGGAACGCCGCCGGTTCCCGGCAGGGTTGGTTGAGCGGCGAACGGAACCGGCGGCGACCCGCTCCGGGCCGGGAGCCTGCGCCGTGGACAACGGTGCGGACGCCTGGCAGGGTTGGCGGAGCGGCAAGGCGACGACTACGGGGCTGATTCGAGCCCCGGCGCCCGACCATCGCCGAGAGCCTTCGCGGGATGGCGCCGCGAAGGCTCCCCTCGGCGGTGGCCGGAGGCGGCCGCGGCGAAACGGCGGAGGGAACGACGACCATGAACGACCGGAAACAGCCGGACCGGCGGCGCCTCGGATGCGTGGGCGCCGCCGCGTTGATGCTGCTCGCCGTCGGGGTATCGACGAGTCGGGCGGGACAGGACTTCGGCGCCATCATCGGCGTGATCGTGGACGAGAGCGGCGGCGTGCTGCCGGGGGTGGCGGTGACCGCCGTCCCCGAAGGGGGCGGCGCCGTCCGCGGCGCCGTCAGCGACGGCCTCGGCGAGTACGAGATCGCCAATCTCCCGGCCGGCCGGTATCAGGTGCGCGGGGTGCTGCCGGGCTTCAGCAGCGAGATAAGGTTCGTGCCGGTCGAGGCGGGCGCCGCCGCCACCGCGGACCTGCTGCTCGGGCTGGCCCCGCTGGCGGAGACCGTCACCGTCACGCGGACCGATCAGGATCTGGCCACCGTCCCGCAGTCGGTGGCGGTGGTGCAGCGCGATCAGATCGAGTTCGCCCAGCGGCGCTCCTCGCTCGACGAGGCGCTGCGGGGCATCCCCGGGCTGTTCGTGCAGAACCGGCGCAACTACGGCCTGTCGGGGGGCATCGGGGTGAGCATCCGGGCCCCCGAGCCGCGGTTCGGGCTGCGCGGGCTCGCAATCATCCAGGACGGCATCCCCATCACCACCGCCGACGGGACGACCGAGCCGGGGAACGTCGACCTGGGCTCGGTCGGCCGCATCGACGTCATCCGGGGACCGAGCTCGGTGCTGTACGGGAACTCCGCCGGCGGGGTCATCAACCTGACCACGACGTTCGACACCTCGCGCCGCCTCGTCGTCCGGCCCGACGTCCAGTTCGGCAGCTACGGCTACAACCGTCAGCAGGTCCGGGTGGACGCCGGCGGGGCCGGGCCGACCCAGTTCATGGCGAGCGTGAGCCGCTTCGAGACCGACGGGTTCCGCGAGAACAGCCACGCCGAGATCACCCAGGCCAACTTCGTGGTGCGGCGCGAGCTGGGCGCCGACACCGAGATCCGCGGCGTGTTCAACCTGTACGACAGCCCGTTCGCCGAGAGCGCGAGCTTCCTCAACGAGGCGGACGCCCGCGATCCGGTGCGGCGGCGCATGGCCCGCGGCGTCGCCCTGGCCCGCAACTGGGGCGAAGGGGCGAACCAGGGGCAGGGGGGCGTCACCCTGGAGCACCGCTTCAGCGAGACCCAGCTCTTCCGGGTGACGGGCTGGGGCATGTGGCGGGACCTCGATGCGGTGGGCGCGTTCCGGAACGTCGAGCTGCGCCGGAACGGACGCGGCCTGCGGTCGGAGTACGTCGGCGGCGCGTCCGCCGGCGCGGCGGGCATCGACTGGGCGGCCGGGGTGGACGTCGCGTCGCAGAACGACGACCGCCGGGAGTTCCGGCAGGTGGCGCCCGAGGTGGGCGGCGGGCGCGCGACGAGCGGCGCCCTGCAGATCGACCAGACCGAGGACGTCCGGTCGGCCGGTCCGTTCGCCCAGATCGGCGTCTCGCCGGCGGACCGCGTGCGGTTCACGGCGGGGGTGCGCTGGGACTACTACGACTTCCGGGCCGGCGACCGCAAGCTGGACGACGGCGACCAGTCGGGCGACCGCACGATGGACGCGTTCAGCCCGTCGATCGGCATGACGGTCGAGGCGGCCCCCAACGTCAACCTGTTCACGAGCTTCGCCACCGCCTACGAGACCCCCACCACCGTCGAGCTGTCGAACACCCCGACCGGCGAGGGGGGGTTCAACCAGGAGCTGGGACCGCAGGACCTGCGCAGCTTCGAGTTCGGGGTGCGGGGGCTGGCCGAGGCGGCGCGCCTGCGCTACGAGGCGGCGGTGTACGTGTCCACCGTGGACAACGCGCTCGTCTCGTTCCAGAGCCCGACCGAGGAGGTCTTCTTTCGCAACGCCGGCGAATCGTCCCGCGACGGCGTCGAGCTGCTGCTCGAGTGGATCCCGGACCCCGCCTTCAGCACCCGGTTCGCCTATACGTACCAGGACTTCAAGTTCGTGCAGTTCGCGCCGGGCGGCAACGACTTCGCCGGCAACATCGAGCCCGGGTCGCCGCCGCACCGCATCTTCGCGGGCTTCAACCACACCGCGCCCTTCGGCCTGCGCTCGGGGATGACGGTCCGGTGGGTCGACGACTATACCCTCAACAACGCCAACACCGTGTTCAACTGGGCGTACACCGTCGTCGACCTGCGGTTCGGGTTCGAAACGACGTGGGGCGGCGTCGACGTCCGTCCGTTCGTCGGCATCGACAACCTGTTCAACGAGATCTACAACTCGTCCACCATCACCAACGCGTTCGGCAGCCGCTACTACGAGCCGTCTCCGGACCGCGAGTACTACGTGGGACTGACGATCGGAGGAGGCCCCCGGTAGGCGTCCGCGCCTCAGGTCGACGACTCCCGCAGCATCGCCGCCCGGCGGGCCGCGGAGCCGCCGGGCGGCGATGCCGGGCGCTGTCCGGCCCGATCCGGCCGGCCGCCCGCCTTGACGCGGGGCGGCCGTGCGGAGACACTTAGGGGCTCGCTTCGCGGCATCGGTGCGAAGCAGGCGCCCCCGACGGGGCCGGCGACCGGCGGATCGGGCATGTTCAGGCTCGTCGGCCCGACGGCCGTCCGCCCGCCGGCGCACGCAGCATCGAAGGGAGAGCAGGACAGACTCATGGCCGTGCAACCGACGCGCGTCATCGACTTCGACCGGGCCAACGAAGTGGTCCAGCGGTTCCAGAAGGAGTCGACCAAGTGGCTCTACGGCCTCGACGATGCCGCCCGCATCCTGTCGTGGGCGTTCTTCACGTTGCTGCCCTACACCGACAAGCTGAGCCAGAGCAAGCTGCTGCGCCAGCCCCACGTGATGTTCCGGGGGCCGACGGGCACCGGCAAGACCGACCTCGTCAGCGCCTGCGCGATGGCCATCGACGCCAAGTTCGAGCGAATCCAGGGCCTGCCCACCTACATGCCCGAGGACATCCTCGGCTACGAGACGATCGTCGAGGAGACCGACGGCTCGCGGAAGCTGGTGTTCAAGCCGGGCAAGCTGATGGCGCACATCGTCCTCATCGACGAGGACAACCGGCTGTCGGGCAAGACCAAGGCGGCGGTGCTCGAGGGCATGGAGGAGAGCTCGGCGACCCTCGCCTCGGACTACGGCAACCTCGCCGAAGGCAAGATGCTGCCGCTGTTCCCGCTGTCGTGCGACTTCAACGACATCGAAGGCCCCCGCTTCTTCATGGTCATCTGCACCGAGAACATCTTCGGGGAAGAGGAGGGCACGTTCGCCAATCCGGTCGCCCAGCTCGACCGCACGACCCTGTCCATCAACATGCTCGACCCCGAGGACGAAGAGGACGAGCTGAACATCAGCGCCCGCAACGTGGTCGGACGCAAGGTCGAGAAGCTGACCGACCTCTACGAGGTGCTCGAGATCGCCCAGTACATCTTCGACAACGTCCAGATGTCGGACTACGCGCAGCAGTACAAGGTGCGGCTGATCCGGAACACCCGCCCGCACCGGGTGATGGGGCGGGCGGCCCGGACCGTCAAGGAGTACATCCGGGTGGGAATCTCCCCCCGCGTGCACTTCCACCTCGAGGCGGTGGCCCGGACCTTCGCCTTCTTCAACGGCGACCTGGCGATCACGCCCGACCACATCAAGGCCGTCGCGGGCCCCGTGCTCGCCCACCGGATCGTGCTGCGCGAAGGCATGGAGTTCTCGGTCGACAAGGACGACCTGCTCCAGCAGATCCTGCGGGACATGGAGGTTCCGCCGTGGAAGTAGAGGAGATCTACGCCCGGTTCCGCGACATCAAGCACGGCATCCGGGCCCGCAGACCGTCCAACAGCATCCACTTCGGCGAGCACAAGAGCGGGTTCAAGGGGACCGGCTACGACATCGTCGGCGTCGATCAGTGGCGGCCCGGACAGCCGCTGAAGGACGTGGCGTGGAGCCTGAGCCTCCGCACCTATCCCGAGAAGCTGTACCGCATCGAGCGGATGGAGCCCAAGGAGCTCCGGACGCTGATCGTCTGCGACCTGTCCTACTCCACCCTGTTCCAGGTGTCGCAGGAGACCAACAAGGCGCTCCTGATGCTCGACCTGCTCGGCAACATCGGCCTGACCCGCGCCAACCTGCGCGACCCGGTGGGGATGCTCGGCTACTCGGACCGCATCGAACTCTACCTGCGCCCGAAGCTCGGGACCTCGCAGGTCTTCTACATGGCCCATCGGATCTTCGAGAAGCTGAAACTGGAGCAGGAGTTCCCGAGCCGGCGCCCGGCCCACCTGAAGGTCGCCGTCGACTTCATGCTCGCGCGGCTCAAGATGCGCCACTCGATCGTCCTCCTGACCGATCTCGTGGATCTGGTCAACGACCCCGACGCGGTCGACTTCAAGCAACTGAGCACGCTGGCCGCGAAGCACGATATGATCGTGCTCATTCTCGACGACCCCGACGAGTTCCGCGTGAAGAGCCGTCTCGGCTACATCCGGATCTCGGACATGGAGACGCGCAAGCAGACCGTCATCTCGGCGCGGAAGGCGGGTGCGATTCGGCGGCGCATCGAGGAGACGCGGGCGTCGCTGCAGTACACGTTGAAGCATCAGGCGGGCATCGACTCGACGGTGCTGACGGAGCAGAATCACCTGGAAGAGCTCCCGAAGTTCCTGATGTCCCGTTTCGCGCGGTAGCCACCGGTCGTCGCCGACCCCGGCGCCGGGCCGGGCAGCCAGGACCTTCGCAGACTTGCAGGGAAGATTCCGGTGCAAATGACACGCCTATTCGCGACCTCCGGAGCCCGTGGCGGAATCCCCGCCGCACTCGACCGGCGATGCCTCCCGCCGGGACCGCGTCGTCCCTCGGCCGCCCATGCCCGACCGGCTTCCCCGCCGCGCCCCGCCGGGCGGGCGCCCCGCCGATCGCGGCGCGACGCGCGGTTCCGCCACGGGCTCCTGGCCGCCGGACTCCTGCTGATCGCGGCGCCGGCCTTCGCCGCCCAGCCGCCCGACGCGGGCGCGCCCGGCGCGGGGCTTGTGCGGGTCGAGACGCTGGAGCTGGAGCCGACCGTCGTCAAGACCGGCGACCGTATCACCCAGCGGTACCGGCTGCGCTTCCCCGACCTGATCCCGAACGGCCGGGAGATCATCATCCTCGAAGACCGCATGACCCCCGAGGCGCTGCCGGTCCACCCGTTCGAGGCGGTGTCGCTGGTGGTCGAGAAGGACCGCATCGACGACACCCACGTCTGGGACTTCGTGTACGGGTTCCGTCTCGTCGACCCGAACAAGATGACCTACGTCCTGCCGAACTTCAGCTTCTACTACTTGGTCCGGAACCTGGGCGAGGACATCGAGGACGCCGAGGTCCAGCAGGTCGACGGCGGGCAGGGGCTGGTGCGCTACGTGACGTCGATCACCGACGAGCCGCTGCTCGACATCCGGGACACCATCGAGCTGGGCACGTTCGAGGGTCTCGCGACGTTCTTCCGGACCCTCGCCTGGGTCGTCGCCCCCCTGCCGCTGCTGCTCTGGTTCGTGATGCTGGTGCGGTTCGCCCGCAAGCCGAAGGCGGTTTCGATAGAGAAGCAGCAGGAAGAGGACGAGCTGGCGCGCATCGAGGCCCAGATACCGGTGCCCCCGTCGATCTGGGAGGCGCGCCGGACCGTGAACCGCGAGCTGGCCGCGCTGCGCCGGCTGCCCCGGGACACCGGCGCGGATCAGTTGGCGGCCGGCCAGCGGACGCTCGTGCTGGCGCTGCGCGACTACCTGCGGGCGGATCTGCCGGCCCTGCACCCCGGCGACACCGCCCTGGACATCCAGCGGCACGTCGACGGGCTGAAGGACCGCTATCGGAAGGCGGCGCTCGGGGTGATTGCGGCCCGGCTCGTCGCCTATCAGCGGGGGCTCGAAGCCGGGACGGCGGCGCCGGTCGAGCACCCGGCCGCAGAAGCGCGCATGCTGGCCGACGCGGTGTCGCAGTTGCGCCCGCACGTGCGCATGATGAACAGCCTGAAGGCCCTCGTGGGGGCCGCGTCTCCGCGTCCGGCGAAGAGTTAGCGCCACAGGGGTGACCGACCATGCTGATGCCCTGGTCCGAGTTCGTCACGTTCGTCGACGGCGGCGTCCGCGAACTGCTCGCGACCGACTTCGCGCAGATCCGGTACGGGGACGTCGGCATCGCGGTGGCCATCGCGCTCGTGCTCGGCGTCGTGCTGTCCCTGACGCTGGTGCGGCTGGCCGCCGTGAGCAAGCGCCACGTCCGCGAGCACTCCGGACACGTCATCCAGCCCGGACACCGCAAGCGGCTCTGGATCCGCGTCCTCCACACCGCGCCCAAGGCGCTGATGGCGGGGGCCCTCGCGCTGCTGGTGTTCTCGGTCGCCGACCCGTTCCTGACCGCGACCGAGGAGGTCAGCGGCTACGTCGAATCCCGGGTGCGGGTCGACCTCGTCGACACCTCGGGCTCGATGGCGTGGGAGTTCCCCGACACCAACAAGTCGAAGGCGGAGGTCGCCCGCGATGCGCATCTCGAGTTCCTCGACATGCGGCGCGACAAGAACGACCGCGTGTCGCTGTGGCTGTTCTCCACCTATCCGTACAAGGTGGACGACTTCGTCATGGACGACGAGCTCTACTACTACCAGGTGTGGGACGCGCCGTACGTCATGACCCAGCGCCTCGACAAGGCGATGGTGGTGCCGCGCGACAAGGTCCGCATCGTCCCCGCCGAGGGCGACACCAACATCATCCGCCCGCTGCAGGACATCGTGAAGTACTTCGACCAGGACGAGGCGGCGGTGGGCCGCGGCTCGAACCAGAACCGGGCGGTGCTCATCATCACCGATGCGGCCGTCGACGAGTTTCCGGACGCGGAGTTCGCCGAGCTGAACAAGCGGAACATCGTGCCCTACATCATCTACATCAACACCAGCGATGCCCGCACCGCGAGCTTCCTGCACCCCACCGTGCCCCAGCTCGTCGGACAGATTCAGGAGTACGGCGGCGACTACTTCGACGTGACCGACGAAGACAGCCTGCTGCGCGCCTACGAGGCGATCGACGAGCGCGAGGCGGTGCGCATGGAGCTGAAGCACCGGGCGCTGAAGGTGCCCATCTACCCGCGGTTCCTGTTGGTGGCGATGGGACTGCTGCTGGTCGGCATTCCGGTCGGGTTCGTGTCGGAGCTGCTGTGGGGCACCAACCCCTAGCGGCCCGCGCCCTGCCGCCGGTCGAAATGCAGCCGGCCCCGAGACCCGCGTCGTCCGAGAGAGAAGTGACATGCGACTGACAGACCTGCTCGACAAGGAACACTCCTTCCGCTATCTCGTCGGCTTCGTGCTCGCCGTGCTCTTCTTCGGCCTCGTGTCGATACCGGCGCGCAGCCTGACCGCGTTCTACACGAACCTGGAAGGGCTGAGCGACAGCGTCGAGCGCGGCGACTACGAGACCGCGGAGACGCAGTTGGCCGAGGTCTCGGCCTTCTACGAGGGCAGCCGGGCGTGGGGCATGCAGTGGTTCGCCGACTCGTATCTGTTCCGCGATACGTTCCTGCAGCAGGCGTCCTACAGCTACCTGACCGGCAACTACGAGACGGTGGTGGCGGACCTCGCCGACGAGATCGACGATCCCCGCGCGTCCAATCTCCTGGCGAGCGCCAAGTTCATGCTCGCGCGGCAGCGGTACCGGGCCATCAACCCGGAAGCCCCCGATGCCGCGACCCAGAAGGAGGCGATCATCCTCGAGGTGATGGAAACGGTGAACGCCGACTACGAGCGGGCGCTGCGCGGCGACCCCGGCGATCGTTTCGACTACAAGTGGAACTACGATCTGACCAGCAATGCCGAGGCGGTTCGGCGCGCCCTCGAAGCGCCGCGTGAGATCGAGCCGCCCGAGCTCGAGCAGATGAAGGGCGAAGGCACCCCGGTGCGCCGCCGCCGCGGGTAGGCGTCGGCGCCGTAGAACGGCGCGCCTCGGCAGGCGGCGCCGGCTCTTGGAAGTTTGGGTCGTGCGGCAACCGGAGCCGCCACGCGACTGTTCTCCGGGCCGGAGCCAGTCGGGGCTCGGGCCACCGGCGGTGCCCGTACCGAGCCTCGGCGGGGCCGCCTCGCTGCTCCAAACGCCCGTCAAGGGGCGCTACGCACGTACCAGATGGACGGAATCAGCCGACTCTTCCGGGAAAGTATCGAGTTCGCCAACCCCGAGTACCTGGCGATCATCCCGATCGCCGTCCTGCTGCTGGCGTTCGGGCTGGTGGTCTTCGCCCTGCGGCTGCAGTTGCGCCCGACCCGCACGGAAGGCTCGAAGTACCCGTTCTTCGGCCACATCAAGTTCTGGTTCCTGGCGATCATCGCGCTCGCGCTCGTGTCCGTCGCCGCCGCCCGGCCGTTCTGGGTCTACGGCGGTTCGACCTTCAGGCGAGGCGACGTCGACATCGTCGTCGCCATCGATGCCTCCGCGTCGATGTGGGTCAAGGACCTCGGACCGTCCCGGCTCGATCTCGCGGTCCGGGAAGCCCTCGGCCTCTACACCCAGGACATCCTGACCCCCGGCGACCGCACCGCGGTGTACGTGTGGGGCACCACGACCCTCCGCCGGGCCCACATGGCGTCGAACGCCGAGCGGTTCATCGAGGAGGTGGGCCGGATCGCGCCCCCCCGGAGCCTGACCGGCGACGCGTTCCCGTGGGACAGCGACATCGCGACCGCGTTCGAGTCGATCTATCTCTCGCTCGACAACCAGGACCGCTTCGAGTCCGGCGACGACGACTGGCTGCCCGAGGAGCGCACCGACCGCCTGCTGCTGCTCTTCACCGACGGCGACTTCCTGATCGACGCCGAGCAGTTGAGCCGGCTCGACATGGCCCTCGCCGAGTTCCGGCGCCGGGGCCTCGTCATCTACACCATAGGCATCGGCAGCCGGACCGGCGCCAACGTCGACTCGGTGCTGATCGACTACGTGCGGGGCGTCGACTACGACGAGACCCTCGAAGCGGACCTCGCGGGCCAGCGCACCCAGCTCGGTTTCGAAGGGATCAACATGGTCGAGCAACGCACCGGGGGCCGCTCGGTCATCATCGACAGCCCCCAGGTCGACGCCGCCACGTTCCTCCGCAACGTCGTCGACTCGCACCGCAGCGTCTCCTTCGAGCTCGTCCCGTCGGACGACCAGCAGGAGATCTGGCAGTGGGTCGTCATGCTCGCCATCGTCGTCTTCGTCCTGGCGATTGTCTTCTACTAGTAGTAGCCCGGAAAATCGTCGCCTGCGGACACGTCTGGACCGTGGCGATGTGCCCGGCGTCCACCGCAGCCCAACCGTAGAACGTTCGACCGCGCCGCTCTCGGTGCGACGCGGGGTTCACCACGGGCTGCCAGGGCCCTGTCCGGGTGCGGGGTCGCCGGTCGGATGCCGCACTCGGATCGCGGGTTGCTGCGGGAACCGCCGCCCGCACCGGCCCGCCCCCCTTCAGAAGCGCGAGGCCTTGATCCAGGTGTCCGACCGCGCCCAGCTCGCGTCGAGGTCGGCGTCGACGGCGGCGTCTGTGCGGCCTTGGGCCTCGACGGCGGTCTTCAGCCCGAAGAGCGACCAGCCGTTGTGGGGGTGGTCGGCGAGCTCGTCGCGGTACACCTGCTCGGCCTCCGCGTGGCGCCCGAGTTCCAGGAGGATCGCGCCGAGCCAGTGCCGGGCCGCGAACGGCAGCGGCTCGGGCTCGTCGTAGACCAGCGCGTCCTCCAGCTCCACCGCGCGCTCGAAGGCGGCCACCGCGCCGTCGGTGTCGCCCTGATGCCGCAGCAGCTCTCCTTCCAGGATGCCGGCGACGGCCCCGAGCAGGGTCTCGGCCGGGTGGAACCGCATCCGGGCTTCCGATGTCTCGGCGAGATGCCGCACCCGGTTCAGATAGACCTCGGCGAAGTCGGCGGCGCCCTCGCGCAGGTGCGCATAGCCCTGGGCGAAGTCCCACAGCCCCGCCGAAACGTCGTCGTCGGGCCGGTCGGTCACCGCCAGCACCTCCCCGAACCGTCCGAAACGCAGCAGCGTCAGCACGTGGTGCGCGGTGTTGCCGGTCAGCCGGTGGTAGTCCTTGCCGGCCTGGACGGCGATGGCGCCCTGGCCGTCCATCGACGCCGCGAACAGCAGCATGTGCAGGTTGTGCGTCGGGTAGATGGCCACGCCTTCGCCGCCGCCGTCGGCCGCCTTCAGGTCCGAGTGCCAGGCTTGGATGTTGGCCCGGACCCCGTCCGCCCACCGGCCGACCTCGTTCCAGGTGTGCGACGGCATGTGGTTGATGTGGCTGGCCCCGGGAATGGCGCTCCCGAGATGCTCGGCGCACGCCTCCGCCTTCCCCGGCTGGACCGTCGACTCGGTGGCATGGACGTAGAGGTGACAGGCGCCGGGATGCTCGATGTACCGCGCCAGGACGCCTTCGAGCACGCCGTGCAGCCGCTGGACGTTGGGGTCGTTCAGGTCCCGCGTGCCCCGGCGCGGCTCGAGCAGGAACAGCGCCTCGCCGTATAGGGTCGCGGCGTCGAGGTCGTCCGGATAGCGGTCCGAGAGCGCCTTCATCGCCTCTGCGTAGGCCTCGTCCTGCTCGCGCCGCTTGGCCACTTCGAAGTTCTCGACGTAGCGCACCGACAGCGCGTCGATGTAATCGCGCTCGCGGGGGGTGCCGTGCCCGTCCGCGGCGAGGGCCTCCGCCTTCCGGACGGCCGCGTAGGCATGGGGCGCTTCCGGAGGCCGCATCGGGCCGTTGAGGTACGAGCCCCAGGCCCAGGCCTCGCCCCAGTAGCAGATGGCGCAATCCGGGTCCTCGGCCCACGCAGCGCGGAACGACCGCACGGCGTCGACCTTGGCGAAGGCATACATGAGCTGCATGCCCTGGTCGAAAAACTGCTGGGCCTCCGCGTTGCCGGAGGAGATCGGGAAGGAGTAGGGGCCGAGCACGGCGGGCTGGTAGGGAATCGGTTCCCGATACTGCTCGGGCAGCTCCGGTCCGTTCTGGGCGGCAATCGGGGACGCCGCCAGCGTCCCGGCGATCATCGCGGCGACCGCGGGACGCGCGGCACGGATGCCGCGCCAAGTCGATTTCGTCATGCTCTTCCAGCCTCCTCCGAATCGATTGCTCATACCGCGATCATACGGGACGGGACCGGCCGCCGTGAAATCGCGCGGCCGGGCGGCGGGGCGCGGGCGCCGGCGACGGCTCGTGCCGGCTCGGCGCGCCCATCAGCGCCTTGCGGCTCCGATCCCCGCCCTTCCAGCCCATGGCGAAAGTCCCCCGCTGCAAGTCGAGCGGCGATGCATCCCGCCCGACTGCGTTGTTCTTCGGTGGCCTACGCCCGACATGCGGTGAAACATGTCCCGACGTTTCGTGGCGTCGGGGTGATCGGCGTCCCCCGATCATGGCGGTTGCGCCCTCCTCACGCCTTGGTTAGGCACGGGCGCCCTTTGCCCGCGGGCGCTCTTCAGCCCGCCGGCGCCCGCGCCGCTCCCGGTGCGACGCGGAGTTCCACGACGGGCCGCTACACGGACACTTCCGGGACGTCGCCGTCGACCAGCAGCTCGGGCTCGGTCGCGGCGCGGATCTCGTCGGTCGACACGCCGGGCGCCCGCTCAAGCAGCCGCAACCCGTCCGCGGCCACCTCGATGACCGCGAGCGAGGTGACCAGCCGGTTGACCACCTGCTTGCCGGTCAGGGGCAGGTTGCACGCATTCAGGATCTTCAGGTCGCCCCGCTTCGACACGTGGTCCATGACGATCAGCACCTGCTTGGCGCCGGTCACCAGGTCCATGGCCCCGCCGGGGCCCTTGACCATCGCGCCGGGAATCATCCAGTTCGCGAGGTCGCCGGTACGGGAGACCTGCATGGCCCCCAGAATCGCCAGATCGATGTGGCCGCCCCGGATCATCGCGAAGCTCTGGGCGCTGCTGAAGAAGCTGGCCCCGGGCACCGCGGTCACCGTCTCCTTGCCGGCGTTGATCAGGTCGGCGTCGATCTCGTCGTCGGTCGGGTAGGGTCCGATGCCCAGCAGGCCGTTCTCGCTCTGCAGCTTCACGTCGACGTCGGCCGGGATGTAGTTCGCGCACAGCGTCGGAATCCCGATGCCGAGGTTGACGTAGTAGCCGTCCTTGATCTCGCGGGCGGCGCGGGCCGCCATCTGCTCGCGGTTCAGTGCCATCGTCGACTCTCCGAAACGGGACAGCGTAGCAACCCGGCTTCCGGGGCGTCAACCCGCAGACGGCCCCGGATTACGGATCGGATTCGTCAACCCCTTGATTGGCCGGCCGACCGAGGCCCCGGCGCCGGGCGCGGCGACTGCCACAGGCGCCTTCCCCGCACCGGGTCTGGCACGGGCGTTCTTGGCCCGCGGGCGCTCATCAGCCCGCTGGCGCCCCCGCCGCTCTCGGCGCGATGCGGGGTTTCGCCACCGGCTGCCGGCCCACCGCGGCGGGGCCGCTCCGAGGCTGGATCGGAGATTGGGTGGGATCGGTGTTCGCATTTGCCAGCCCGTGGCGAAAGTCCCCGCTGCATTCGAGCGGCGATGCATCCCGCCCGACTGCGTTGTTCGTCGGTTACATATACCCAATATGCGCCCTCCTCACGCCTTGTCAGGCACGGGCGTTCTTGGCCCGCGGGCGCTCTTCGGCCCCCCGCCGCTCTCGGTGCGACGCGGGTTTTCACCACGGGCGGTTACGCCGGGTCGCCCGCGAACCGGCGTTCGACAATCGGGCGCAACAACCGGTGCGCACGGTGCAGGCGCACCGCCACGTTCTGGCGGGAAAGATGCAATCGCCGCGCGACCTCGTCGGCCGAACGATGCTCGATGTCGCGGAGCCGCACGATGTCGCGGAACGTCGGCGGCAGCTCGTCGATCACTTCCAGCAGCACGCGCGTCAACTCGCGGGCGTACACCGCCGCATCGGGAGACGGGGTATCGGCGGGCCGTTCCGCCCCGCGTCCCGGGGGAGCCGGTTCGCCTTGGGCGGCGTCCAGTGGCAGATAGCGGCGCTCGGCCCTCAAGCGGCGCATCACCTCGTGGCGCACGATAGCCGCCACCCAGGAGCACGCGGGGGGACCGCCCTGGTACTGCCGGAGCTTCTGCAGCACGATGATCCAGCTTTCCTGCAGCGCATCGCGCGCCGTCGCGTCATCGCCCGCGATACGCCTGGCGAAGGGCAGGAAACGGGCCGTGCAACACCGAATCCACGCCTCGGTGTCCTGCTCCAGCAGCGGACACTGGACGGACTCTTCCAGCGGCGGCTTCAAGGGTGGCTGATTCGACATGCCGGACCACCGATCTTGAACAGCCGCACTGGATCGTGTCAAGGCGTGGGTATTTGCCCGCAGGACCATCCCAGGCTCCGCCACCGCCGTGCGCAGGCAGCATCGTGGCGGGTCCTGCGGCTCCGGACGGGCGGAATCGCGGATCTCACGCGGCGCCGGCCGGGCGGCAAGACGGTGGCGACCCCTTGAATCGGGGGCGGGCCGTCACGCGCCGTCAGCGTGGGATGCCCCTGATTTGCCCGGTATTCGCTGAAGTCGATCACCGATTTCCGGGGATGTGGAATCACGGATCTCGGTGAAGGTGGATCGCGGTGGTTGTGGCATCGTGTTCCCGCTACGTCCGCTCATCAGTCAGGCCACATCGGGTCCAGTTTCGCCGGAACTTCGTCCACGAGGCGGCGCAGTCCGAAAAAAAATCGGAGAATCTGTAATCCTGGCCTCCCCCAAAGCCTCTTAAGAGATATGGCGGACAATCGCCGACTCCGTGACCAACGTCCACCGCCGAAAGGTGCCGACGCGTCGAGGTGCAGGGCTGCGCCGGCGAACCCGCTCCCGTGGACGTAGCCGGTCGGCCGGTTCGATTGCGGACCGGGCGCATGGCCCCCCGTCGCTGCGACTGCGCTGAGAACATCGGCTTTTGGGCCAGAAACGGTTATTTCAGGCCGGACGAGGACCATGACTGCGCTACTGACACGACCCGCGGGCCGCGCCGATGGCAGCGGGCCTTCGGCTCGCCGGGCGCGCCGTGGAACGAGGAGACGGTGGGGACGTGGGTGCCTTCGCTCACGCTCCGCGGACCCCGCCGCCGGATGCATTGAGCTGTAGTTCACCGGGCTCCCGGTGGGTTGTGATGGGAGTTGTGAGACCATGCGAGCATTGAGAGTCCTCAGGCGGCGCCCCGGTTTGGCAATCGCGGCCGGCATCAACATCAGCTTGCTCATTGCGCTGTCGGGCGCATCCGCTCAAATAGCCGGGGATCTCCTCGGATGGAACGTATCGTCGGGGAGCAGGAAGGGATTTCAGTTGGACGCCCGGGACGGGCCTGACCGTCAACGTTTTTCCTCCGGCGAATTCGAATTGATCAGCAGTTTCGCAACAGCTGATCGTGTCGTCGGCGCTTCGGGAGGGAATGTCGTCATTATGCAGCCGGCGACGGGGCCCGCCGAGGAGATCGAGGTGTGCTATCTCTCCAAGGGGCTGCGCGAGAACCTGCGGCTGTCCGCTTCGAACGGGGTCCTTGTGGACCTGTCCGCAGCTTTGGAGAGGCCGCGGACGGCGGTGATGTCCGAGCGCCTCTGGCGGCGGTGGACCGGGGCGCCGAATCTCGGACAGGAGAGGATCCTGAACACCAGCGGACCTCAGGTCGAGGTTGCCGCCGTGGCCGGGCTCCACGGGATGAGTACGTGGGGTTGTGTGGGCGACGTCCTGCTGCGTCTGGAGGATCTTGCGGATTTCTCTCAAGGAACGGATTCGACCCGCGATGAGAATGCCTGGTGGCTGTCGGTGTTTCTCCTCTCCAGCCGGCACTCCTCGGACCATGCCTGGATAAGCGCTGTCGCGCCGCGGTTCGCGCAGGCCTTCGACCTCTTCGAGGACGAAAGGCTCACGTTGGTACCCGGCTATTGGGTTGCTCTGGCCAGCCTGCGGCCATTGGCCGTCCCGCTCGCCCTGCTGCTCGGCGCCGTCACGCTGCTGGTCGTGTTGGGCATCGTGAACTGCTCGTTGCTTGTCGTTGCTCTGACGAGGTCCCGAGCCGTCGAGATCGCGACCAAGCAGGCCTTGGGGGCCGGACTGTTCCGGTTGACGGCGTCAGAGTTGGCGCCGGTCGCGGGGTTGACGTTGTCGGCGCTGGCGGCGGGCGCGCTGGCGTCGGGCACGGTGCTTGACTATGCCAAGTCGAGCCTGGGTCCTCGTATGGAAGGCCAAGTCGCCGACAGCGTTGGCCTTGCCCCGCTCGCGCTGCCCGGCGCTTTGGTTCTCGGGGTCGTTTTTCTCGCGTCGGTTGCTCCTTTTCTGGGTCTTGCGAGATCCGAGAACGTAATCGGCCGGCTGAGTCGCGCCGGGATTAGAATCGCACCAGGTGTTGGCGGCCGCCTCCTGGGCGCCGCCGAAGCCGCGACGTGTGTGGTGATAACCGGCGTCGGCGTGGTGATCGCGCTCACTGCCACTAATGTGCTTGATGTCAATCCCAACCTCGACGTTGAACGAGTCGTGTTCGTAAGCCGCCTGTCGGCGCGTTCGGCGGACGGGCTTCGGCCGGAACCGGGCGTGCTGCGGGAGCGTCTGAGCAGTCTCGCGGGAGTGCGTTGTGTGAGTCACCTGACGGTTGTTCCTCTCTCGGGCTTCTTGAATGCTGCGCCTGTGGCCGGGCGCAACGGGCGGATTACCGCGCAGTTCAACGAAGTTGGCGCGAACGTTCTGTGCGCAATCGGAACTGCGTTGCTCTCGGGTCGAGATTTCCTGCCGGCGGACGAACTTGAGGAACGAAAGGTGGCTTTGGTCAGTCGTAGCGCGGCGGCCGCCCTCTTCGGCGGTGCGGCGGCGGTGGGTTCGACCGTGACGGTGGGCATGGACGGTATTCCGCATACCGTGGTGGGCGTTTTTGAGGATCCGAAGTTCAACACGCTCCGTGAGGCCGAGACCCTTCATGTGTGGGTTCCCGCAAGTCTTGATCGTCGGAAGACACTGGTTCTTCACAGCGGTGATCTCCTCGGCCGCGATGTCGCTCGATCGGCGTTTCGGCTGGCGCCGACCCATAGAATCGAAACACTGGGCAATGTTGTCTTTCGCTCGCAGGCTTCCCTGGTGTCATTGGCGGGGACCATGAAGCTGGTGTCGGCCATTGTGCTGCTCACCACGCTCATCGCGCTTTACGCTTGGATCTCCGCCGAGCTCGAGCGGCGCCGGTCCGCGGCGGCGTTGCTGAGCGCGCTCGGGGCGGGTCCGACGCGGGTAGCGGCGTCGATCGGCGTTAAGTTCTTCGAGTCAATCGGCCTCGGAGCGATCCTCGGCGTGGCGGCCGTGGTGGTCATGCTAAGAGTGGTTCCGGTGCTGGTCTTTGGAATTGACAGTCCCACGGCGGTCGCGACGCTCGTCGGTTGCCTTGAAGTCGTCGCTGTGTTCGTCGTTTCAGCGCCGGCGATCTTCAAGATGCTGCGTCCCGACTATCGATTGCTCACACGGACGGCGCAAGAGTAGGGCGTTCGCTTGGCGGTACTCTTTCGCCACGGGCGGTCAGCCGACGGGATCCCCAACCGACAACAGCCCGTGGCGAAAGTCCCCGCTCTCGGTGCGACGCGGGGTTTCACCACGGGCTGACAAAGCCTACCCCGCCAGCTCGACGAGGGCCGCCGTGCACATCCGGAGGTTCAGCCGCAGGCGATCCACGGTCATGAACTCGTGGTCGCTGTGCCCCGTGTACGGCTCGTCGGGCATCGCGGGGCCGAAGTTCACGCCGTTGGGCAGCAGCCGGGCCTGGGTGCCGCCGCCGACCGAGATCGGCGCCGGCGCGGGCCGGCCGGTGTAGTGGCGGAACACGTCGAGCAATACGGGGACGTGGGGCGCCGACTCGACGTAGTAGGGATCGCCGATGTCGGTGGTGTAGTCGAGGGGCGCGCCGGATTGCCGCCGCCACGCGTCGAGAGCCGCCCGGATGGTCTTCTCCACCGCCGGTCCGGTCCGGCCGACAGGGCGGCGGACGTTGAGGGCGGCGACGAGACCGCCGGCGCCGGCCGGGGTCAGCGTGGCGAGGGTCAGCGTGAGCCGGCCCATGACCTCGTGGGCGTAGGCGAGGTTGCCGAAGCGCTCGGCGTGGTGTCCGGCGCCGACGAGATCGTTGACGAGGCGCACCATCGTCCCCGCCGCGGTCGGCGGCCACGGATGGCGGCCGAGGAGGGCGGCGAGCTGGGTGAGGGCGTTCCGCCCCGTCCAGGGGGCGGACGAGTGCGCGGCGACGCCCCGGGCTCGGATGCGGATGGTGCCGCCGTCCCGTTCGATTTCGAACCAGCCGGGCACCGACCGGGCCGCGTCCCGCTCGAGGGCGGCGGCCAGGGGCTCGTCGGCGCCGGCGATGACCGCCTCGGCGCGGGCGGGAACCTGGGAGAGATAGCCGCCGCCGGTGAACGACACCAGCCGCGTCGCTTCCCCGGCGCTCTCCGGGGCGTCGCGCAGGGTGACGCGGATCGCGCCGGTTCCGTGCTCGCCGGTGACGACAGGGTACAGGGCGTCGAACGCGATGTTGAGCGGCGGCGGCGTCCAGCCGGCGAGGAACTCGCGGAACGGGGTCCAGTCGGACTCCTCGGCGAGCGAGACGATCAGCTCGACGCGGCGGCGCGCCGGCAGGCCCTCGTCGCGCAGCGCCTTCAGGCTGTAGAGCGCGGCGGCGACGGCCGCCTTGTCGTCCTCCACGCCGCGGCCCAGCAGCCGCCCGGGCTCCGAGTCGCGGTCGAGCGTGAACGGATCGGTCTTCCAGGCCGCCTCGTCGGCAGGCCGCACGTCGGCGTGCGTCAGCAGTCCGAGACGGTCGGGCGACTCTCCGAGCCCCAGCACCAGCGCCGGACCGTGGTCCTCGAAGTCGAGCCCGAGGCGGGCCGCGGCGTCGGCCAGATACGCCTTGAGCCGGAGGAACTCCGGGTTGCGGGCGTTGGGCACCCCGCTCGCGACGACGGTGCGGAAGGCGACGAGATCCGCCAGCGTGTCGACAACGGCGTCGAAATAGCGGGTCACCGCGCGGTCGGCAGCCGCGCGCGCCAGCGGAGACGGTGGGGCGTCCGGGGACGTGGGCGTGGCGTCAGTCATGGGCACCCCGGCCTAGTGGTCCGTCACGTCATAATTCTCGGACAGACGGACTTGAGTCGATAGATGTGATTCTCCTGCATGGGACCCTTGCGGTTCGCGGTGAGTACCCTGGAGACCCTGGTTTTTAGTCGTGGCGATGCACTGGCGGCCTGTCACGTCATAACCTTCTGACAGACGGACTTGAGTCGATAGATGTGATTCTCCTGCATGGGAGACCCGTTCTTGGTTCGAGAAAAGTTCCCCGATAATCCTAATGTTTATTTATGGCGACGCACTGGTTTCCGCAGGCGGTTGGCAAGCAGAGCCGAACGTCGAAGATTATGTGCCGAAGCGCATGCCCCGGACACCGTTTCGTCGCGGCATGAACGGGACGCCCGCGGCGCGGGCGAGCCGCAGGCTTCGGACGACGTTCCCGGCGCCGCACGAGCGGTGCGGTCGGCACGGGCGCACGGCCGGGCGCTCGACCGGGCGCCGCCGCGGGTGGAGTAGGATCTGCCGTTCGCCGTCGACGACCCGATGCGCCGCCGCAACCGGCCGGGAACCCGCCGGCCCACGGCGCCGACGTCCACGCACGTTCGACCAAGTCGACGACCCGATGCGGGCCGCAACCGGCGGGGAACCGCGCCGGCAAGCGCGACAACCGCGTGAGAGACCGCCGTGCCGCCTGACCGCCCGGATCGCGCTTCGGACGACGCCCCCGAGTCGGCCCTGTTCCGCCGCATCTGGGCGCTCGCCTGGCCGACGCTGCTCTACAACGTACTCGAGTTGAGCCTCGGGACCGCCGACCTGCTGATGGTGCGGGGGCTCGGGCACGAAGCGACGGCGGCCATCGGGCTGACCCGCCAGATCGCGTTCCTGCTGGAGGCGTCGGCGCTGGCCGTCGCCGCCGGAGTCATCGCCCTCGTCAGCCAGGGGGCCGGGGCGGGCGACCGGCGGCAGGTCGAGGGCGTGATGCACCAGAGCACGCGCCTTGTGCTGCTGCTGAGCCCGCCCATCACGCTGCTCGGCTATCTGGCCAGCCGTCCCCTGCTCGCCGCGATGCAGGCCGACGAAGCGGCCCTCACCCACGCCGTCCCCTATCTGCACATCTACTTTCTCGGAACCGTGTTCCTGTGGGGCACGGTCATCCCGGCCGCGATCTTCCGGGGGACGGGGGACGCGAAGACGCCGCTCAAGCTGGCCACCGTCGTCGCCGTGCTGAACGTTCCCCTGAACTACCTGTTCATCTTCGGGGCGGGGCCGTGGGCGCCGATGGGGGTGGCGGGGGCGGCGGTGGGGACGGTACTGGCCAGGGCCATCGGCGCCGGCCTCTACCTAGTCCTTCTCGTCCGCGGCACCCGGCACGGCCGCGTCCGCTTCCGGCCGCTGCTGGGGCTGGACTGGCCGCTGATTCGACGCATGCTGAGAATCGGGATGCCCCCGGCCCTCGCCGGCGTCGCCCGCAACGGGGCCCGGGTGGTCTATCTGGGGCTGCTGGGGGCGGGGGCGCTGGGGGGGGCCATGCACGCGGCGGCGGGGGTCGGGCTGCAGGTGCGGCTGGTCAGCGTGCTGCCGGCCCTGGCGTTCCAGATCGCGGCCGCCACCCTCGTGGGTCAGGCCGTCGGCGCCGGCCGGCTCGACCGGGCCGAAGCCCTGGGGCGCCGAAGCGTGCAGCTCCTGTCCGTGATCATGGCCGGGGTGGTGGCCCTGACGTTCGCGTTCGCGAGACCGCTCGCGGCCCTGTTCATCGCCGACGCCGAGGTCGTGCCCCTCGCCGCGACGGTGCTGCGGTGGTTCGCGGTGGCCCAGTTCTTCAGCTCGGTGAGCATCTGCGTCCAGGGCGCGCTGACCGGCGCGGGGGACACGAAGCCCATCCTGACCTACACCATCGCCACCCAGTGGGGGCTGCTCCTCTCGCTGACGGTCATCGCCCTCATCGGGTTCGGCTGGGAGCCGGAAGGACCGCTGCTGGCGTGGGTCGCGGCGCCCCTGGCGCAACTCGTGCTGATGCGGCGACGGTTCCGGTCCGGACGCTGGCGGCGGCACCGGGCGTGACCGCGCGCTTCGCTGATTGAACCGGCGCCGTCCCGCTGACGGTCATCGCCCTCATCGGGGGTCCGGCCGGGAGCCGGAAGGGCCGCTGCCGGCGTGGGTCGCGGCGCCCCTGGCGCAACTCGTGCTGATGCGGCGACGGTTCCGGTCCGGACGCTGGCGGCGGCGCCGGGCGTGACCGCGCGCTTCGCTGATTGAACCGGCGCCGTCCCGCTGACGGTCATCGCCCTCATCGGGGGTTCGGCCGGGAGCCGGAAGGGCCGCTGCCGGCGTGGGTCGCGGGCGCCCCTGGCGCAACTCGTGCTGATGCGGCGACGGTTCCGGTCCGGACGCTGGAAGCGGCGGCGCCGGGCGTGACCGCGCGCTTCGCTAATTGAACCGGCGCTGTCCCGCCCGGCGGCCGTCACCGGCCGGGGTGCTGCGCGCCGTAGTCCCACCGCCCGGGATCGCCGAGCCACTGGTCGATGCCGCGCTCGCACCGGACCCGGCCGGCGTCGATGGTCCCGCGGAGAATGCGATCGTTCTCGTCGAGCCGGCTGCGGTCTCCTTCGCCGTGATGGAGATGGCAGGCCAGGGCCACCCCGCGCAGGTTGCGGCGCAGGCGCCCGTGGTTGCCCAGCCGCACCGCCAGCTCGTTGTCCTCGCGCCCCCAGCCCCGCATCGCCTCGTTGAGGCCGTTGACGGCGAGCAGATCCCGGCGCCAGAAACCCTGGTGACAGCCGCGCACCGTCATCGGATCGCGGTGCGGGGGGTTGAGGAGCCGCGCCGCCGCGAACGGCAGGCGGGCGAGCCTCGCCCGCCGCCGGACGCCGCGGCTGAACACCGACGGCCACCAGCCCGGCCGCCCGGTCATGGTCGCGCTCGCCCGCGGCTCCAGCGGAATGCGCGACCCCTGGCAGAAGCAGGCCGGGTCGCGCAGCCGCCCGTGGTCCTCGATGCACCGCGGGTGGCAGACCATGTCGCCGTCGAGGCTCACGATGTAGTCGCCGGCGGCGCGGGCCATCGCCTTGTTCCGGATGGCGGCCAGGCGGAACCCCTCGTCGGGGTGCCAGACGTGGCGCAGGGGGCAGGGGCTGGCCGCCCGGTGCCGCTCGACGACGGCGCGCGTGTCGGGCCCGCTGCCGTCGTCGGCCACGATGATCTCGCGGGGAACCTCGGTCTGCCGCCTCAGGGCGTGGAGGCAGGCGTCGAGGGCGGCCGGCCAGTTGTACGTGGCGACGACGACGGAGACCGTGGTCATGAGCCGCGGGCGTCCCGATACAGCTCGTACAGGCGCAGCCGCTTCATCACCGAGCTGTGGACGGTGACCCAGGCCGCGATGATGCCCGGCCAGCCGTCGAGAAGGCCCCCGCGGATGACCAGGTCGCGGAACAGGTAGGCGGGCACCGCCAGGAACGTCCACAGCAGCCTCGGCTTCCTGCCCCGCTCGAACCTCTGCCCGGCCCACAGGTCGATGTAGCGGCAGGCCTTCTCCTGGTGATGGGTGACGCTGGCGTAGCTGTCGTGGATGAGCGGCGCGGTCAGGCGGTGGGTGCGGCAGTGGGGCGCCGGCCGCAGGCGCTCATGCACCTGGTCGGGCGTCCACGCCGCGAAGCCCTTCCGGTAGCCGCGCCAGATGAAGTCGCGCGCGAACGGGCGGTAGTGGTTCATCATCCGGCCGCAGTAGCGGGTGCGCCGCGAGAGCTGCAAGGCGTCGGCCCGCTCCAGCAGGCCGGGCAGCTCGTCGCGGCATTGCCGCTGCAGTTCGTCGCTCATCCACTCGTCGGCATCGAGCATCAGGATCCACGGGTGGCTGGCGTCCTCCTCGGCGCGCCGCCGCATCGGCCCGAAGCCGAGCCAGGCGCGGTCGATCACGATCGCGCCGTGCGCCGCCGCCACCGCCGCGGTGCGGTCGGTGCTGCCCGAGTCGATGACGATCTTCTCGGCCGCGAAGGGGACGCTGTCGAGACAGCGGCCGATCGCCGCTTCCTCGTTACGGCAGAGGACGATCAGCGAGAGCGGCAGAACGCCGTCGGAACGTTCATCCATGGCAGCAGCCGTCGCGCCGACGGTCGAGGAGCCCGCGGCAAGTTCGACCGGCGATGCATCGCGGGCGGAAAGGCGATGCCCCGCGGACTGACGTTCATCCATGGCGGCAGCCGTCGCGCCGACGGTCGAGGAGCCCGCGGCAAGTTCGCGGCATTCGACCGGCGATGCCTCTCGGGCGGAAAGGCGACGCCCCGCGGACTGACGTTCATCCATGGCGGCAGCCGTCGCGCCGACGGTCGAAGGAGCCCGCGGCAAGTTCGCGGCATTCGACCGGCGATGCCTCTCGGGCGGAAAGGCGACGCCCCGCGGACTGCGGCGCCCGCGGTTTCGCCCCTGGACATCCCCGTCCCGCCTTGCCACACCCGGGCGACGGGCGGCCCGCCGACGCTCCCACCTGCTGCAACTCGACGAGGGCGGTTTCCTCGACGACATCACCCGGGCGACGGGCGGCCCGCCGGCGCTCCCACCGGTCTCGGCGCAGCGCGCGGCCCCGCCCGGGCTCCTGAGCGACCTCACCCAATCTCACCCAATCGCGTCACTCGACGTTGTGGTAGGGAGGGCGGTGCTCGACGTAGGCCATCCACATGCAGTCCAGCATCGTCCAGAGCACGTCGAGCTTGAACTGCAGCACGTCGAGCATCGCTTCCTGCTGCTCCCGCGTCCGGCAGTAGTCGAGGGTGATGTTCAGGCCGTGCACGACGTCCCGGCGAGCCTCGGAGAGCCGCTTGCGGAAGTAGTTGTAGCCCTGCTCCGAGATCCACGGGTAGTGCTGCGGCCAGTGCTCGAGCCGCCGCTGGTGGATGTTCGGCGCGAAGAGCTCCGTCAACGACGACCCCGCGGCAACCTGCCACGGCTGCTGGCGCGCGAAGTTCACGTAGGCGTCGATGGCGAACTTCACGCCCGGCAGCAGATGGGCATGCGACCACAGGTCGCCGCGGTCGAGACCGACCGCTTCCCCCAGTTGCAGCCACGCCTCGATGCCGCCCTCCGCCCCGCCCCCGCCGTCGTGGTCGACGATGCGCTTCACCCACTCGCGCCGGACCTCCCGATCCGGGCAGTTGGACATGAGCGCGGCGTCCTTGACGGGAATCGAGACCTGGTAGTAGAAGCGGTTCGCCACCCACCCCTGGATGGCCGGCTTGTCGAGCCCGCCGGCGTGCATCCGGACGTGGAACTCGTGGTTCACGTGATAGTACTTCTCCTTGGCGCGCAACCTCCGCTCGAACTCCCCGCGGGTCCACGGTGTCGTCTCGACGTGGTTCACCTGCTCGGCCTCCTCGGCGGTTCACCCCCCGGGCATTCACAGTGCCCCGGTGGCGTCAGGCTAGCACGATCCGGCCGGGGCTGTCTCCGGCCGCGGCGCCGGCGAATCACCGCCGGCGGCAGATTGTCTGCGGCAATTTCGGCGGGTGCATTTTTTTCTTGCGCGATGTCCTGCGCCCGTGTATATTCTGATTTTCCTGTTGACCATTTTCCGACAGAAGGAGCGAGAACATGACCTGGACCAAGCCCGAGATCAGAGAGATCGCCCTCAACATGGAAGTGACTCTCTACGTCACCGCTCGCTAAGACCGGAGGGGAGTGCCGGTGACGGCGGCTCCCGTTCGCGTCTTGGGGTATACGGCGTCTTCTGGTCTCGAACCAGGGATTACGTGTTCCCCGGTTCTGTTTGCGCGTGCACGGTTCTGCCGTGCACGCGCAATTTCTCTGTACAGACACGGGACGCTCAACGGGCCTCAACATCCAGCCGGGCGACTCGGTGTTTCGCTATACCGCCTCGCGTCCCCCGAACGACGGCTGCCGTGAACGACCGCGGCGGAGCCGGCCCGCCACGCCGCCATCCCCCCCCGGCGCCGGAACCCCGCGTTCGACCGGGGCTCGCGATCCTCCTGCCCCGCTGGATGCCGGCTCCGACGATGGCCCGGATCGCGGGGTTGCGCCACGGGGCCGCTACGGCAACCCGAGAGTGATGATGGTGTCGGTCGCAATGACCGTCACGTACTGCCTGCCGTTCACCGCGTAGGTCATCGGGCTCGACCGGATGGGTCGGGGCGCGTCGTACCGGAACAGCTCCTCGCCGGTGCCGGCGTGGAACGCGTAGAACCGGCCGTCGTCCGCCCCCTGGAACACAAGGTCGCCGGCCGTCGCGAGGTTGCCGCTCGCCCCGATGGGGGTCAGGGCGGGCAGCACCTGCTGCCACACCTCCTCGCCGCTCGCCGGCTCGTAGGCGGTCAGCGTCGTGGTCGGCGTGTACGCGGGAATCCGGCTCAGCTCCTCGAAGTTCCCGTTGTGGCCGAGCCCGTGCGGCCCCGGCTCGAGGCTGTCGCCGAGGGGCTTGACGATCATCGAGACGGCGGCGTTCTTGCCGGTGACGTAGAGCAGGCCGGTCCGCGGGCTGAACGCCGGCGAGCCGAAGCTCGAGCCGCCGTGCGCGACGATGAGGTGCTCGTTGATCGAGTATGGCGTGTACATCTGCCGCGTCTGCGCCTGCAGCGCGGGGTCGTCGAGGTGGACGAACGTCGCGCAGAACGGGGTCATGGGAACGCCGCGCGCGTTGTGCGGAATCGGCTGGGTCGGATAGACCACCTCGCCCGGCACGTCGGTCTCGGTCGGGACCCGCGTCTCCACCATCGGATTGATCGGCTCGCCGGTCTCGCGGTCCCAGAGATAGAGCAGGCAGTTCTTGCCGGCCGCCCCGACCCCCCGGATCGTCCCGCCGTTGCGCGTGACGTCGAAGAGCACCGGCCCGGTGATGTTGTCCCAGTCCCAAAGGTCGTGGTGGATGGCCTGGTAGTGCCACCGAAGGGCGCCGGTCTCCAGATCGAGCGCAATGGTGGCGTTGGTGAACAGGTTGGCCCCGGGACGGGCCGAGCCGTCGTAGTCGGGCGACGGGTTGCCGGTGTTGAAGTAGACGAGACCGAGCTCGAGGTCGATGGCGGGCTGGGTCCAGACCCCGCCGCCGGCGCGCCGGCCGCCGCCCCACGTGTCGCGCGCGATCTCCCACCCGTCGTCCTGGGGGCGCTGGGGGATCGTGTTGAACACCCAGTCGATGGCGCCGGTCTCGGCGTCGGTGGCGATGACGAGGCCGCCGGGGATGTGGTTCTCGGAGTTCGAGGTGCCCAGGTAGAGCGTCCCGTCGTGATACGCGGGGGCGCTCGTGATGCGGTAGCCGATGTTGTGGGGGTCGAGTCCCGGCGGATGGACGTCCGGGTACTTCGCCCGCAGGGCGAGGGCGACGACCGGCAGCACGCCGCCATCGCCGAACGACTCGACGAGCTCGCCGGTCCGCGCGTCGGCCGCCACCAGGTTGGGCCCGTTGTAGGCGTAGATCTTCCCCTCGGCGTAGGTCGGCCCGCGCGAGCGGCTCTGCCGGGCCGCATCGAGCTCGAGCGTCCACACCGACTCGCCGGTCACCGCGTTGACGGCGATCACGCTCGCGCCGGCGTGGACGTACAGCAGGCCGTCGACGACGAGCGGCGTCACCTGGGCGATGTTGACGCCGGCCGGCGCCGCGACGGACCACTGCCCGGTCAACTCGCCGACGTTGGTGGTGTCGATCGCGTCGAGAGGCGAATAGCGGCGGTTGGCGAGATCAAGGTTGTGGCTCGTCCAGTTCGTCTGACCGCCCGCGGTGACGTCGGGGGGCGCCGCCCCGCGCGTCGTCCGCCCCTGCGCCTCGGCCCGGCCGGCGCCCGCCGCGCCGACTGCGAACGCGACGAGGGCTGCGGCCAGCCCCTGCACGCGGTTGCCTGCCGTCATCGGTCACCTCCTGGGGGGTTACAGCGCGATGTCCATCCCATCGTACGCGATCTCGATGCCGGCCTCGACGAGCGCCGCGTGCTCGGCCGACTCTTCGTCGAGGATGGGGTTGGTGTTGTTGATGTGAATCACGATCTTTCGCGGGCAGTCCAGCGACAGCAAGGTTTCGACCATGCCGCCGGCCCCCGACTGGTTGAGATGCCCCATGTCCTGCGCCCGCTTGTCGCTGATGCCTTCGCGCGCGAGCTCGTTGTCGGTCCACACGGTGCCGTCCACGAGCAGGCAGTCGGCCTCCTCCATGTAGCGGCGGACGTGGGGCTCGATCTCGCCCAGGCCCGGCGCGTAGAACAGGTTCCGGCCGGTGGCGGCGTCCGCCACCCGGACCCCGATGTTGTTGCCGGGAATGGTGTTGTGCCGGTGGGGCGAGTAGGGCGGCGCCTCGCTCTTCAGGGGGACCGCCGTGAAGAGCAGCCCGTCCGCCCTGGGAATCGGGAAGGCCGCCTCGTCGAGGCCCACCTCGTGCCAGTTCACGCCCCGGAAGTGGGACAGCACGTTGAACAGCGGGTAGCCGGTGGTGAGGTCGTCGTACACCGCCCGCGTGCAGTAGATGTCCCACGGTTCCGTGTGCTCGCGCAGCACCACGAGGCCGGTCGTGTGATCGATCTGCGCGTCGACCACCAGAACCGCGCAGATCCCGGTGTCGCGGACGGCGCGCCCCGGCTGCAGCGGCGGGAATGACGCGAGCTGCTGCCGGATGTCCGGCGACGCGTTGAAGAGCACCCAGTCGACCCCGTTGCCGCTGACGGTGATCGACGACTGGGTGCGGGCGCGCCCCTTCAGGGTCCCCCCGCGGAGCCGCCGGCAGTTGCGGCAGTTGCAGTTCCACTGGGGGAAACCTCCCCCGGCGGCCGATCCCAGCACGTGTACCTGCATCGATTACTCCGATATCTGGTTGGCAGTCTGCGGCACGCGTCCGCGCTGCATCCGGCGGGGCGAAGCGGGACCCCGCCACGGCCGACAGAACGTTGCGGTCGACGGCGGGGAAGCGGCGCAGCGTGACCGCCACCGTGTTCCCCGTGCCGCCGCCGCGGCCGGCAGAGCGTTACGGTCCACGGCGGGGAAGCGGCGCGGTGCCCCGGCGCCCGCCGGCCCGGCGCCCCTGCCCCCGCCCGCGGGCGGCGAACGGCGTTCGTTGTATCATCGAAGCGTCGTTCGCCGCCACTGCGGCGTGCGGAGCCGAGCCCATGCCGCAGCCGATCGCCACGCCCGTCCTCGCCCCCGGCACGCGGTACCGCTGGGACAAGGTGCGCAACCAGCATCAGCTCGTGTTCCCCGAGGGGATGATCGTCCTGAACGAGCCGGGCCAGGCGATCGTGCAGCTCTGCGACGGGCGGACCACCGACGAGCTGATCGCCGTGTTGAAGGAGAAGTACCCCGGCGCGGAGCCCGCCGGCGACGTGCACGAGTTTCTCGGCCACCTGGCGAAGCGGGGGCTGGTGCGCGAGGGAGCCCAGCGTGACTGACACCCCCCTGCCCCGGCCGCTCGCCCTGCTCGCGGAGGTCACCTACCGGTGCCCGCTGCAGTGCCCGTACTGCAGCAACCCCCTCGAGCTGAACCAGTACCGCGACGAGCTCGACACCGAGACCTGGGTCCGGGTGTTCAACCAGGCGGCCGAGCTCGGGGTCGTGCAGCTCCACCTGTCGGGGGGTGAGCCGCTCGTGCGCCGCGACATCCTCGACCTCGTCCGCGCGGCCAGCGGCGCGGGGCTCTACTCGAACATGAGCACGGGGGCCACGGTGGTCGACGGGAACCGGCTGGAGCAACTGCGCGAGGCCGGGCTCGACCACTTCCAGGTGAGCCTGCTCGACACCCTGCCCGAATCGAACGACCGGCTCGCCGGCGCGCCGTCGTTCGACCGCAAGCGCGAGGCGGTGCTCGGCGCCAAGCGGCTCGGCTTCCCGGTGACCCTGAACGTGGTGCTGCACCGGCAGAACCTGGACCGTATCGCCGAGGTGATCGCCCTCGCCCAGGCCTGGAAGGTCGACCGGCTGGAGCTCGCGCATACGCAGTACACCGGGTGGGCGTTCAAGAACCGGGCGGCGCTCATGCCGACCCGCGGGCAGCTCGACCGCGCCCACGCCGAAGTCGAGCGGGTGCGCGCGGAAGGGACCGGCGGGGTCGACATCCAGCACGTCCTCCCCGACTATTACTTCGAGCGCTTTCCGAAGGCTTGCCTCCAGGGCTGGGGCATGGTGTCGATGAGCGTGGCCCCCGACGGGTTCGTCCTGCCGTGCCAGACCGCCCGCGAGATTCCCGGGCTCGAGTTCCCCAACGTTCGAGAGCACTCGCTGGAGGACATCTGGGAGCGGGCTCCGATCTTCCAGCGGTTCCGCGGCACCGGCTGGATGCCCGAGCCCTGCCGGAGCTGCGACCGCCGCGAGATCGACTTCGGCGGCTGCCGGTGCCAGGCGTTCCTGATGACCGGCGACGTCACCGCCACCGACCCCATCTGCGAGCTGTCGCCCCACCACCACTTGGTGGCCGCAGCGCTGGAGGAGGCGGCGCAGAACGACCCGCCCCTGCTCTACCGCGTCATGCCGCGCGCCGGCGGCGCCGTGTGACGAGTCGTTCGCGGGAACGGGCGGCCGCGCCGCGGTGGCCCCGCCATCGGGCGGACACGCGGCCGAACACACGGAACGGAACGTGCATATTCGAACGGCCATGCGCATCGGAACACCGCGATGACCCCAGAAACCACCGCCATCGCAACCGTCGGAATCGCCCTCGCGGGACTGATGATCCACTTCACCACCACCATGAACCGCCGTTTCGACGACGTGAACCGCCGTTTCGAAGACGTGAACCACCGTTTCGACGACGTGAACCGCCGTTTCGAAGACGCCACCCGGCGGAACGACGCTGCGCACGTTCAGATCAACGCCAGCATCTCAGAACTCAGAGCCGATTTCCGAGCACTGATCCCCCGGCCTGCGGCCGAATCCGACCACGACGCGAGCGGCGCGCCTTGACGACAGCGGGCACACGCCCGAAGCTGTAGGGCTGATCGCGCCCCCGTGACCACAACATCTTGTGGCCGCCGGGATTTGGAATTTCGGCGTTCCCCCGCGATCGCGAACGATGGCTGGAGCGGACAACGATGTCGAACGGCAACCGCCTCACGTGGGCCGCCATCTCGGGAACGTGGTCGTTTCCGGAATCGGGCGTCGAGTACACGGGACCGGAAGACGCCTCTCAACCGGTTGGTGTGGCGCTGTCTTCCAGACGACTGCGAAACGGCCGCATGTCAGCGAGTATCCGGCTGCGTAATCCCGGCGAGGACGCCGGGCGCCTGCTGCTTGGGTACAACACCGTCACGGGCGGCTATTACTCGGCGGGATTGGGAGGCTACGGTCGTGCCTACGTGATCGACGAGCATGTGCCCGGACGCCGCTGGCAGGCAATAGCGCACGAGGGACACGTGTCCCAGCTCGGCGGTTCAACGGCGTACGACGTCCAAGTGGAAAACGGGATTGACCTCCTCGACCGGCACCTGCCCCACCCCCTCGAGGGCTATCAGGCCGGACTGTTCGCCTGGGGGGCGGGACCGGTCACGTTCGAGAACGTCATCTGGTCGGCCGTAGGTCGGCCCAGAGCCTTCGTCGTCATGGAATTCACGGAACCCTTCGACAGCCTGTACACCGAGGTCATCCGTCCCGTCTGCGAGGATCTGGAACTCGAACCGTATCGAGCCGATGACGTGTTTCGCCCGGGACTGATCTTGCAGGACATCATATCCGGGCTTGTGGAGTCGGACGTGATCATCGCGGAGATCACCCCGACAAACGCCAACGTCTTCTACGAGCTTGGGTACGCGCACGCTCGAAACACGCCGACGGTGCTTCTCGCGCGTCGTAACGGCACGCTGCCTTTCGACATCAGCGGGCACCGAGTCATCTTCTACGACGATTCGATAAGGGGAAAACCCGAGGTCGAGACTGCGCTCAAGAGACATCTTCGCAGCATTCTCAGGGAACATCAGGACACCAGCATCGCATAAAAGCAACCGTCGGCGGGCGTAATCGGACCGAATCTCAAGGGGACGGCGTCATCGTAATACGCGTCAGTGTCGAGGAATCGATTCCCGAAACACCCTACGCAGTCTGCGCGGCGCTCCGCAACGTGCGGCGTCGCGCCAGCTTTTCACGAATGTCCCGGGCGACCTCCTCGACCTCCCGCGGCACCTGCGGCTTGAGTCCAAGTTCCTGTTCCAACGCCGCTCGGAGAGGCGGCAGCAGCGCGGCCGAACGCGACCCCACGATCAGATCGCGCATGCGCTCCGGCCCGATCTCGACGCTGAAGTCGATAAGGGCGTCGACAACCTCCCCGGGCAGCGAGCCCAGTTCTGGAAGGAGCTCAAGAATCGACCCGACGTCGTGCTCGCACGCTGATCGTTCCCCTTCCGCCAGAAACGCCTTGGCCCGAATCAGATGACCTCGCAAGCGGTGCTCCGGCGAATCGGGGCCGCACCGATCGAGCAGCCGGCCCGCCGTCTCGATGGCTGCCTTGAACTGCCGGCGTTCGATCTCCAGATGGGCCCTTCCGCCGAGGGCCAGTGCGACGGCTTCAACCAAGTCCGGCACCCGACTCGTTCCAAAGCGGCGGACCACTTCGTCGTACGCTGCCAGCGCATCATCCGGCCGCTGCAATCCATTTAAGGTTACGCCCTTGGCGACAAGCGCCATCGCGACCTTTTCCTGAAGAGCCGGTGTTGCGCTCTCCCCGAAGCGACGTACCACTTCGTCATTGGCAGCCAGAGCGCTCTCGGACCGGCCAGATCTGGACAACGTGACGCCCTTGTTGAAGAGGGCCACGGCAACTATTCCCCGAAGAACCGGCGTTGCGCTCTCCCCGAAGCGACGAAGGAAAATGTCCCATACCGCCAACGCCTCCCGACGTCTATCCAGTCGGCTCAGTGCGGTCCCCTTGTTGACGAGGGCTCTTGCCACCTGCTCGACGACGACCGGACGATCGCTTGCCGAGAAACGACGTTCCACCTCGCCCCAGACGTCCAACGCATCCTTCACCAAGTTCAACCGCAGGAGTACGACTCCCTTGTTGCCGAGCGCCGTGGCGACATGATCGAGAAGAACCGGCGCCGGGTTCCCCCCGAAGCGTCGGACCACCTCATCAAGGACAGCCAGCGCGTCCTGCAGTTGGTTCCCTTCAGCAAGCAGTCCTCCTTTCATGACGAGGGCTCTCGCGACCGGTTCCACAAGAGCAGGCGGCGCCGGCTCGTCTCCGAAGCGGGCCGCCAAGTCGTCCCATGCGGCGACGGCGGCCCGCGGCTGATTCAACCGCTGCAGTACGACCCCCTTGTTGACGAGGGCCTTCGCGACCCACGCCTGAACGGCGGGAGCCTCGATCTCTCCGAACCGAAGCACCATTTCCTCGCACGCCGTCAGCGTATCCTCATCAGGCCGCTCCGAATTGAGCAGCGTGATCTTCGTCTCGAAGAGCTCCCTGGCCGCCCGCGCGGCCGGCGCGACCGGCCGGCGATCCTCGGGCATCGTCGCCGCCAACTCGGCGCCGACGCCGGCCAGAGCCGGCAAATCCATCAGCCGTCCAAGTGCGGTCCGGCACAGCGACTGCGCCGGCGCGTCCAGGCGACCCATCTCGCTGGCCATGCGAGCGCCGACGTCCCTCAACTCCGGCGGCGAATAGTACGCCTCCATGAAGCGGACGAGGGCTTCGACGAGGCGGTCCGGTCCACGCCGGCGGCGCAGCAGGTAGTAGATGTTGTACAGGCGCTCGGTCAGGTAGTACTGCTTGCGTCTGGCGCTGCCGCCCGCCACCTGGACCACGCCGCGATCCCCGAGGCGCGCGAGCTGGGCGCTGCACTGGCTGGGTTCGAGCCGGGCGTGCTCCGCGATCTCCCGCGCGGTGGCGGGCTTCCACAGCGCCGCGAGCGCAAGATAGACACGGCGTTCCTGCGCCGGGAGCGCTTCGAGGTGGCTCTTGAAGTACTCCGTGTGGTCGTCGACCAGATCGAGCAGATCGGCCATCAGCTCCCGGAAGGACCGCCCGGCGCCGAAGCGGGCGACGATTGCGATCAACCGCGGACTGCCGCCGGTGAGGATCTCCAGTGAACGCACCGTTTCGCGCGCGGCGGGGCGGCCGGCCACCGAGTCCCAAAGCACGGCGCATTGGTCCGTGTCGAGCGGGCGCAGCGTGCGGACCCGGATGAGGTCGTACAGCGCGCGGTCCGGGTGGTCGATCTCGTCGAACCGGCTGGTTGCGCTCGCGAACAGGATGATTCGCGGCTCGGTCTGCAGGACCTTTCGCAGCCGCCACCCCGCTTCCGGGTCGGCCATGTCCCTGAACAGCATGTTCAGGTTCTCGACCAGCAGCAGGATCCGCTTGCCGCGCCGGTCCGCGAAATCCAGCAGCGCCCCGAGACAACGGTCGCCCAGAACGCGGTCGTCCCGGATGGCGCGCAGCTCGCTGACGGTGCGATCGAGGTCGGGGTCGCCTTCCTGATACGGCGCCGCCTGGGCGGCCAGGTGGGTCAGGCACTCCAACCAGAACTCTCCCGCGGTGGCGACCTCGTAGCTCTCCTCGGCGAAGACGACCGGGAAGCAGCACGCCGCCAGCGCGGCGTCCCGGCGCGCCTCGGCCGCAACGCGGAGGAGCAGGCTCGTCTTTCCGCTGCCTCGCGGCCCGATCACGATCTGGTGCGGATTCGAGGCTTCGGTGCACCCGCGCAGGGTCTCGATGAGCAGATCGAACTCCGCCGTTCGCACGCAGAACGACGCCACGAGCTCGTCGTCGGTGAGAAAACCCGGGTTGTACTTGCGGATGGGGGTAGCCATCGCGTCATGCTCCAGACCGCGCCGCGCGCTGGCCGACGGGAACGAAAAACTGTCCGTGGCGGGCGCGCCACCAGTCCTGCAGCAGACCCGACACGAAGCGGTAGCCGTCTTCCCGCGCCTCCAGATACCCGTCGTGCTCCAGCACGCGCAGCACGTCGCCGATCGGGACCGGGTCGCCCTCCGCCCGGACGCGGAAGTAGTCGCGGAACCGGTCGATGGCTTCGCGCCGCAGCATGCCGTCGCTCATCGACGCTTCGGTCAGCAGGTCGAGCGCGTCGCGATAGCCTTCCGGTTCCAAGACCTGCTTCAGCCGGCTCTCGTAGTGGTCCAGATCCACCTGTCCACGCACGCCGAGCATCTCGGCGGTGTAGACGCGCTCGACGTCTTCGACCGTTGCGCGTCGGCGGCGGGCCAGACGCAGATCCTCGTCCAGGCTGTCGAAGAAGCGCTGCACATGGTGCGGCACCAGGCACCGCAGCCGGCGGCACATCGCCCGGCGAGCGGCGAGGGGCAGGTCGAGGCCGCAGCCTTCGGCGAGCGCGGCGAGACAGTCCAGCGCCGTCTGCTCGTCCCACGGCTTCAGATCGAGGGGTGAGAAGATGTTCGCGTGGGCGCTGAGTCCCGCCTGCCGCAGGATCGGCTCCAGGCCCACGCTGCCGGAGACGATCAGGCATATCCTGCCCTGGTGTTCCTGGCCGTGCCGGCGCAACCAGCTCAGGAGTTCATCGACGGCCCGCTTCCCCTCCGGCGTGATGCGGTAATCGTCGTCCTTGAGCATCCGGTTGACGAGGATCGGCAACTCGTCGATCGCCAGCACGACCGACCGATCGTTCTCCGCCAGAGCGGCCCAGACCTCGCCGCCCTTCTGCCGCCAGTTTCCCGCGTCGATGCCGGCCCGCAGCTTCACGTGCACCTCGGCGACGGCCACCGTATCGACCCGCTCGGCGATCCCGCGCAAGGCGTTGTCGAACCCGACCTTGATCCGGCGCCATGCGTGCTGCGCAGGCCGCGACTGAACGGCGATTTCGGCAACGGCGTCCGCCGCAGTGCGGGCATCTTCCAGATCGACAAACACCGTCTGGAAGCGCCCCTCGTCCGTCAGGCGCCGCAGCAACTCCCGCACCAAACTTGTCTTGCCCATGCGCCGCTGCGCGGTCAGCAGCGTGTGGGTTCCGTTGCGTACCCGGTCCGAGAGCACGTCGAGCTCAGCCTGCCGGTCGAAGAAGCGCTCCCCGTCGACCCAGTTCGCCCCCGCCTTCTTCAACCCTGCCATGGCATCTCCCAACAATTCCGTTGCCAACAATTTTGATGGGAGACGGGCGGAACGTCAAGTCCGCGGCAATCGGGGAAGATCCGATCGCGCTCTTGGCCCGTGTCGACTGCCGCCGTCCCGGACGATCGCGCAGCGGACCGAGCACCACCTGACCGACATCCTTGCGCCCCCGCGACGGAGGGGTGGGCACCGCGCGACGGATGGACTGCTCGGCGCGCCGGTTGGTGGCGTCGATCGGCGGGACGCGCAAGAGGAAAACACCGCCGGAACTCGTTGGCCAAGTGCTTGCCGGAAACGTTCGGCGTCGGCCGGCGGCGGCGGCGTGCCGATCAGCCGGCCAAGCCTGGCGACGAGTCGGCCGCGGGCCGACGCCAGATCGTGTCCACTGATTTCGCCCGCGTTCGAGCGGGGACGCCGGGCGAGGCCGTGCTGCAGAACCGCCTGCACTACGCCCGCCCAGGGGCTGGGAGAACTCCGTGCCTCAGACCCACATCCGCGGTTGTGCACCGGACGGTTCCGGCCACGTTGCTTGGCGACGGGGTGATCGGCGTCCCCGCTCATGACGGTTCGGGCATGGGCAACCGACGAACAACGCAGTCGGGCGGGATGCATCTCCGCTCGCAGGCAGCGGGGACTTCGCCGCGGGCGGATAGGCGGCGCCTCCGGCGAACCGCGACAGACGCTCGGTGAACGTGCGCGCGGGGGCGCCGTTGCTCAGCGCCGTCACGCCCTCGGGCGGGTCTTCCTGCGCTCGATCACCTTCTCCCGGTGCTCGCCGACGACGACGCGGTCCACGTAGATGCCGGGGGTGTGGACCAAGTGGGGGTCGATGGCGCCGGCCGGGACGATCTCCTCGACCTCGGCCACCGTGACCCGGCCGGCTTCGGCCATCGGCGGGTTGAAGTTCCGGGCGGTCATCCGGTAGACGAGGTTGCCCTCCTCGTCGGCCTTCCACGCCTTGACGAGGGAGACGTCGGCGTGGAGGGCGGTCTCGAGCACGTACCAGCGGCCGTCGAACTGGCGGGTCTCCTTGCCCTCGGTGAGGGGGGTGCCGTAGCCGGTGGGGGTGAAGAAGGCGGCGATGCCGGCGCCGCCGGCCCGCATGCGCTCGGCCATGGTGCCCTGCGGGTTCAGCTCGACCTCGAGGATGCCGTCGAGGAACTGCCGCTCGAAGAGCTTGTTCTCGCCGACGTAGCTCGCGATCATCTTGTCGATCTGCCGGGTCTCGAGCAGCAGGCCCAGCCCGGCGCCGTCGACCCCGGCGTTGTTGCTGATGCACGTCAGGCGTTTCACGCCCGAGTCGCGCAGCGCCAGCACCAGGCTCTGGGGCACGCCGCACAGCCCGAACCCGCCGACCATCAGGGTGATGCCGTCGTGAAGGAGGCCGTCGAGGGCCTCCGTGGAGCCGGGATACACCTTCTTGCTCATGCCAGCCTCGTCAATCGCCGCCTGCGGCCCGCTCGCCGCGTTGCGCCGCCCCGGCCTGCCAGCCGCCAGACGGCGCCGCCGCCCCGGCCAAGCCGGCCGGTCGACAAGTCCGCGCCGCGTTCGACGGGAACCTCATCCCGCCTGACGTCGTTGTTCCCCGGCCGCGTACCACCGGCCGCCCCACACCACGCCTACCCCTTATGGGACCGTCGGGGACGCCCCCAGGGACGCAGCGCGCGTTGTTCCCCGGCCGCGTACCACCGGCGGGCCGCCACACCACGCCTACCCCTTCATGGGACCTGCGGGGACGCCGGCCCCCTGCCGCACGCAGCGCGCGAGGTTCGACATGTCCTCGTCCCCGTAGCCCTGGGCGATGAGGCCGTCCTCGAGGGTGGCGACGAGGCTGGCGACGTGCGCGGGGACCTCGAACGTGCGGGCGGTCTCGAGGGCGATGCCGAGGTCTTTGCGGTGCAGGCGGGTCCGGAAGCCGAGGGGATAGGTGTCGTTCAGCATGTTGCCGGACCGGTTCTGGAGAATCCAGGACCCGGCCACGCCGCCGCCGATCGCCTCGACGACCTTCTCGGGGTCGGCGCCGGCGCGGTGGGCGAGGGTCAGGGCCTCGCCGAGGGCGAGAAAAGTGCCGGCGATGACCACTTGGTTGGCGACCTTCGCGATCTGTCCCGCCCCGACGTCGCCGATGCGGGTGATCCGGGCGCCGAGGACCTCGAGCACCGGTTTCGCCCGCTCGAAGTCGGCCTCGCTGCCGCCGCACATGATGGCGAGGGTGCCCTTCACGGCCCCCTCCGAGCCGCCGGACACCGGCGCGTCGACGTAGCCGATGCCCTTCCCGCGGAACCGGGCGGCGATGTCGCGGGTGGCGGCGGGGGAGATCGACGAGCAGTCGATGACCAGCCCCCCCGCGCGCAGGCCGCCGATGGCCCCGATTTCCGGATCGAGCAGCACCCGCTCGACGTCGGGCGTGTCCGAGACGCAGGTGAGCACGACGTCGGCGGCGCGGGCCGCCTCGGCGGGGCTCCCGGCGCGGCTGGCGCCCTCGGCCGCGAGCGGCTCCTCGCGCTCGCGCGTCCGGTTGTGCACCACGACGCGGTGGCCGGCCTTCAACAGGTTTCTCGCCATCGGGGCGCCCATGGTCCCCATTCCGATGACCGCGATGCTCATGGGTGACTGTCTCCTTCAGACTGCGGACGGTGGAGGGTTATCGGGTGGCCCGGGTCTCGCGTGCACGATGCCCCGCCCCGACTGGGGGCGGTTCGTCAGCAGGGCCAGCAGCTTCTTCCAGTAGCGGAACGACGGCCGGTAGGCGACGTCCACCGAGTCGTACCCGGCGGAACACAGCATCTCCGTCAATGCGGTCATCGTGGGGATGCCGCACAGATCATGCGTCTGCTCATCGGTCCGCTCATCGCCGGGAAAGAACGGCACCAAGGGATACCGTTCGTGGATGAACGGCAGCAGGACGTGCGTCTCGCAGATCAGCAGACGCCGGGTCACGGGGGCGATCCGCTCCAACGCCGCCAACGGATTGCGCAAATGGTAGAACACGCCGAGCAACAGCACCAGATCGAACTGGCCGAGGCGGGCGGGGTCGAGGTCGTGAACGTCGAGGCGCTCGTACTCGACACGCGAGCCGAGGCGGTCGCGGGCCGCGAGGAAGTCGTCCATGCCGTAGCGGTCCCAGGCGAACCGGTCGACGGCCAGCACCCGGTCGGCTCCGCGCCGCTCGCACTCGAACGAGAAGTACCCGTGCCACGCCCCGATGTCGAGCACGCTCCAGCCGGAGAGGTCGGCGGGAATACCCAGCAGCCGCAGGCGGCGCCGGAACCGCCGCCGCACCCGCCACTCCTCCGACAGCGGCGCCGCCCCCGGATCGGGCTCGGCGATGTACTGATGGGGATACCTGGCCATCGAGAGCTGTCCGCGCGGCCGCGACCGATCACGTCAGGGGTGATTCCCCCGACTCACTCGCCATGGAGATCGTGGGCGTGGGGATGGGCCGACGCCGGCTCCAGACGGGGGTCGGCCAGCGGCAGCACCGGGAAGATCTCGAGAAACGCCGCGTACGACGAGATGAACAGCCCCGCCACCCCCGCCCCGACGAGCACCTCGACGGGGCCCAGGGGCACGCCCCCGCCGCGCCACAACGACGGCGAGACCAGCAGGAAACGTTCGAGCCACATGCCCGCGAATGCCACCAGGGCGATCATGGTCAACCCGCGCGGGCTCGACTTCACGGCCCGGCTCAGCAGCACGACGAACGGAATCGCGAACGCCAGGGCGAACACCGTCCACGCCACCGGCCCCCACGCGCCGTGCATTCGATGGTGGATGAACTCGGTTTCCTCGGCCAGATCGCCGTACCAGATCACGAGATACTGCGACCAGAACAGGTACGCCCACAGAATGCAGAACCCGAACAGGAGCTTGCCTGTGTCGTGCAGTTGATGGGAACCGATGTACTGCGACAACTGCAGCCGTTCCCGCACCCACACCGAGACCACGGCCAGAAAGGCCAGTCCCAGGAACAGATTGCCGATGAAGTAGTACCCGCCCGCGAGGGTCGAGAACCAGTGCGGGTCGAGCGACATGAAGAAATCGAATGCGACCAGCGTGAACACCCAGCAGTAGGCGATGAGCACCGCCGGGGCGAGGCGGCTCTGCGCCCGCTGCGCCGCCTCGCGCTCGTGATGGATCCCGCGCCATCCGGCGATCAGGCGGCGGGTGAACCCGGTGGCCGGATGCTCGCCGGACTGGTGGAGCAGGCCGATGTCCGGCCGCAGGGATCGATACACGTAGAGCAGGCTGAGACCGGTCAGCAGCAGGAAACCGGCGAGCTGCCGGGTCACGAAGAACGGGACGTTGAGCCAGGCGGCCTTGGCCTCGACCGGCTCGTGGACCCAGGGGGCCCAGCCGGCGACCCCCACGAGCAGGATCAGCAGCAACCCGAACGAGATCGGGAAGAAGGCGGCGGTGGCCTCGGCCAGCCGTTTCAGGGCCCGGCCCCAGCGCGACGAGGTCACCTGCATGATGGCCGAGATGACCACCCCCGCCTGGGCCAGTCCCCCGAAGACGAGGAAGCTGACCAGCAGCGACTGCCACGCCCGAACGGGGTCCCCGAGGAAGAGCCCGTACAGGAACGCCAAGGCGCCGAGCAACCCCGCGAGGAGACAGAGGCGGGGGGCGCCGTCCGGGAGGATCGGGGTTCCGGTCGCAATCATCGGCTGGGAGTCTGCACCGCAGGATATTTCAGCCCCTACATATAGTGTAGCTGAAGGTCTACGACTACTATACGGAGTATACTTGTGTTCAAGATCGTGCCACGGCGCAGACTTCCCCAGCTAGGGCGTGTCCGGTCGGGTGAACGTCTTGACGTGGCGCACCAGGGCCCAGCGCTCGTCGACGCTCATGGAATGGGCGAACGGCGGCATGTTGAACCCGCCGTCGCCGATGATGCTGTAGATCCAGCCGTCGGTGTAGTTCTGGACGTGCGGCAGGGCGAGGTTCGGCATGCGCCGGAAGTGCCCGGCGATCTGCCCGTCGCCCAGCCCCGCCGGGCCGTGGCACATCGCGCAGTACACGTCGTACAGCCATTCGCCCTCCGCGAGGACGGCAGGGGTGTCGGGCGCCGGGTTGGGGAGGTCGCGCGACTCGATGCGGTCGCGCGGCTGTTGGCCGTCCACCGCGATCGTGTCCTCGACCGGCGCCCTCGGGTCGACCTGGGGCAGCACGACCGGGCCGGTGTGCATGTTGCGCATGAACGCCGGCTGGGCCACGGCGATCGCCCCGCCGGCGGCGGCGAGGACGGCCACGAGGGCGCCGCGGGCCTGCGGCCTCCGCGGGAGCCGGAGTCGGCGGGCGGGGGCGGGCATGGTCATCCTCGGATCTCCACGGCGTCGTGGCGTTCCAGACAGGTCCGAACCGCCGCCGCGCGGCCGCGGGCGCAGGTCACCGCGATGCCGGTCCTGTCGTTGGTGAAGCGGGGGTCCGGGGCCGGCCCGCCGAACAGGCGCGGCAGGCCCGACAGCACGAGGAAGCCGATCATCCCGCCGATCGCGCCCAGCAGGATCGTCATCTCGAAGGCGATGACCACGAACGGGGGAATCGAGATCAGCGGCTTGCCGCCGGTGATCATCGGCCAGTCGAGCACGGTGTAGATCGGGAACGCGAAGCCGGCCGCGCAGCCGAGCAGCCCCCCGATCAGGACGAACAGCCGCACCGGACTCACGGAGACGTGCAGGGCCTGGTCGAGCGCGTGGTCGGGGACCGGCGAGTAGGCGACGACGTCGCCGAGCTCCGCCTCGAGAATCTCCCGCGCCGCGGCCGCCGCCGTCTTGCCCCGATCGAAGATGCCGAGTATCTCCATGCGCGTCACCCGCGTTCACTGAACCCGAAATCGCCGCCGCAGGCGTTCCGCGCCGGCGAACCCCCCCCAACGCGGCCGCACGGCCGCGCCGGCGCCTCCGACGGCCGCCCGACCCACCCGCCATGCGTCGGCGCCTCCTGCGAGCAAAGCGGCGGCGCCGTCCACGGCGCGGATTCCTACACCGGTTCGGGCCAGGCGCTGGCCGGGTCGGCCTCCGCCGACCGGTCCATCGTTTCCTTCATCTCGGTGATCGACACCGCCGGGAAGTTCTTCACGAAGAGCAGGAACAGCGTGAAGAACAGCCCGAACGATCCGACGGTGATCGCCGCCTCGACCCACGTCGGCTGGTACACGCCGGCCCAGTTGGCGGGGTCGAAGTCGTGCGAGAGCGACGTGACGATGATCACGTAGCGCTCCAGCCACATGCCGATGTTGACGAATATCGAAATCACGAACAGCGCCTTCAGATTGGTCCTCACCGCCTTCGAGAACAACACCAGGGGGATGATGACGTTGCACGAGAACATCATCCAACTGTAGGTCCGGTACTGGCCGAACATGCGGTCGAAGAACGTGCCCTGCTCGAACGGGCTGCCGCTGTACCAGGCGATGAAGAACTCGGTCAGGTACGCGTAGCCGACGATGAGCGACGTCGTCAGCATCAGCTTCGCGAGGTTCTCGAAGTGATGCACGGTGATGTAGTGCTCGAGCCGGAAGATGCGGCGCATCGGCACGAGCAGCGTGATGACCATCGCGAGCCCCGAGAAGATGGCCCCGGCCACGAAGTAGGGCGCGAAGATGGTGCTGTGCCAGCCCGGCAGGATGGACATCGCGAAGTCCCACGACACGACGCTGTGGACCGAAATGACGAGCGGCGTCGCGAGGGCCGCGAAGAAGCCGTAGAGCGCGGTGTAGTGGCGCCACTGCCGGTCGGTGCCCAGCCAGCCGAACGAGAGGAAGCGGTAGATCGGGCGGCGCCAGTCCTTCACCCGGTCGCGGGCGGCCGCGATGTCGGGCATCAGCCCCAGATAGAGGAACATCGCGCTGACCGTGAGATAGGTGGTGATGGCGAACACGTCCCAGATCAGCGGCGAGCGGAAGTTCACCCACAGGTCCCGCTCGTTCGGATACGGGATCAGCCAGTAGAAGAACCACGGGCGGCCGATGTGGATGATGGGGAAGAGCCCCGCCGTCATCACCGCGAACACCGTCATCGCCTCCGACGCCCGCGCCACCGCCGTGCGCCACTTCGCCCGGAAGAGGAACAGCACGGCCGAGATGAGGGTCCCCGAGTGGGCGATGCCGACCCAGAACACGAAGTCGGTGATGTAGACGCCCCAGAGGATCGGGTGCTCGTAGCCGGCGACCCCGAGACCCGTCCGAGCCTGGTGCAGGAACGCCGCGGCCCCCACCGCGAGGGCCGAGAGGGCCAGCGCCACCCCGACGTAGTAGAGCGCCCCGGGGGGCCGGAGCGTCTGCAGGATGTCGTCGTTGATCTTCGCGAAGCTCATGGCGGCGGGGTCACGCGTCGCGGTTCACCTTCTTCAGGTAGGTGACGGCGGGCCGGGTGTTGAACGCGTTCAGCGCGTGATACGCGCGCGCGTCCGCGGACAGCCGGGTCACGCGGGAGGAGGGGTCGTTCAGGTCGCCGAAGACGATGGCCTGGGACGGGCAGCTCTGGGCGCAGGCCGGCGAGACGTCGCCGTCCCGCACCGGGCGGTCTTCGTCGCGGGCCCGCTCCTTGCCGTCCTGAATGCGCTGGACGCAGAACGTGCACTTCTCCATGACCCCGTCGCTGCGCCCGGTGACGTCGGGGTTGAGCTGCAGGTGGAGCGGGGCCTCGAACTCCGGCATGAACCAGTTGAACCGCCGCACCTTGTAGGGGCAGTTGTTCGAGCAGTAGCGGGTGCCCACGCAGCGGTTGTAGATCTGCGCGTTCAGCCCCTCCTCGGTGTGATACGTCGCGAACACGGGGCAGACGGTCTCGCACGGCGCGTGGTCGCAGTGCTGGCAGAGCATCGGGAGGAAGCGGACGTCGTCGCCGCCGCCGGGCCGCGGCTCGTCGAACCGCTCGATGCGCAGCCACGACATGGTGCGGCCGCGGCGCATGAGGTCGGGGCCCATCACCGGCACGTTGTTCTCGGCGTAGCAGGCGGCCACGCAAGCGTTGCACCCGTTGCACGCGTCGAGGTCGATGGCCATCCCCCAGCGGTGCTCGGGGTGCTCGTGCTCGGGATACAAGCTGAAGTGGTGCTCCTCGGGATGGACGTCGCCGGCGGCCAGCGCGGCCAGCGACACCGCCTGCGCGAGGTCCCGTCCCTCCTGGTCGAAGGTCCGCTGCAGCCGCGGGATGGGCCGCGACAGCGCGCGCGGGGTGACGTCGATGCCGGTCCCCACCCAGCGGACCCCGCCCGACGGCTCCGGGGCGGGGTCGAGCAGGGCCATCGGGTTCACGCCGCGGCCCGTCGCGTAGCGTCCGAAGTCGGTGTGCCCCTGGCCGATGGCGATGGCCACGACCCCCTCGGCGAGATGGGGGTTGACGATGACGCTCGCCTCGACCTGCCCGTGGTCCGATGCGATGGTGACGAGCTGGCCTTCCTCGGCCCCGAGGGCCCGCGCGGCGTCCGGGGTCATCTCGACCCCGGCGCCCCACGTGGTCTTGAGCAGGGGGTCGGGGATCTCCTGCAGCCACGGGCGGTTCGCGCCGCGGCCGTCGAAGAAGTGCAGCGACGGATACGCCACCAAGCTGAGCTGCCGCCGGGGCGCGGGGGCGCCGAGCTCGGCCGCCAGGTCCGCATCGAAAACGCCGGGGCGCAGGGCGGTCTCGACGGGGGCGGCGGGCAGCGTGACCCCGCCGCGGCGGAGGGCGTCGGCCCACCACGTCTCGAAGTCGGGCGGCTCCGGCGGCGCGGCGTCATCGGCGGCCGGCGCGCCCGGGGCGGCCGCCGGCGCCGCCGGAACGGCGGGCTCGGGAACCGGCTGCATCGTTTCCCACGCCTCGCGCAGGTAGCGGTAGAAGCCGCCGCGCCGGGGCAGGTAGCCGGTCATGCCGCCGCCCAGCGCGCGCGCCACGTCGATCAGCAGGTCGCCGACGTGCCGGGTGTCGAACACCGGCCGCATCGTCGGCTGCATCAGCCCCCAGACCCCGCGCCGCGGATGGCTGTCGCCCCACGACTCGAGCGGGGTGTGCACCGGCAGCAGCAGGTCGGCCAGCGCGGTGGTCTCGTCCGGCAGGCTCGACAGGGCGGCCACGAACGGCACCCCGGCCAGCGCCCCCCGGAAATCCGCCGCGCCCGGCATCGCGAACACCGGGTTGACGTCGTGGACGACGGCCAGCTCGATCTCGCCGGCCCGCATGGCGCCGGCCAGCCCCTGCATGTCCGCGTAGGTCGCCGCGTCGACGGTCGACGCCGCGCCGAAGTCGACCGTCGACCCGACGTTGCCGGCGACGTGGTTCAACAGGGTGACGGCGACGTGCGCCGCGGTCGCGTTCGCCCCGGACACCCCCACCCCGCCCCCCACCGCGAGGGTCCGGCCGGGGCCGAGGGCCGGGTCCGAGAACGCCCGCGCGAGGTCGCGGATGCGATCGGCGGAGAGACCGCTGGCGCCGCTCGCCGCCTCGGGGGTCACGCCGCCGACCAGCTCGGCGATGCGCGCCGCCTCGTCCGGCGGCACGCCCTGCGCCCGCTGCTCGCTCACGATGACCTGCACCATGGCCGCGGCCACCAGCCCCTCCGTCTGGGGGGCGACGGCATGCCATGCGTCGGCGCCGGTTCCGGTCCCCGAGAGCCGGGGCTCGATCTGCACGAACCGCGTCGTGCGGCCGTCCCGGACCCGGCGCGCCCCCGCGTGATCGCGGGCGAACCCGACCGGCGAGCCGAACGTCTCCAGGAAGTCCGCCCCGAACGAGATCACCATCTCGGCCCGCGCAAAGTCGAAGTGGGGCACCTCGGCGCGCCCGAAGACCCGCTCGTTGGCGGCGCGGATCGCCTCGTAGCCGAACGGCTCGTAGCGGACCCACCGCGCCCCCAGGGCGGCCGACCAGTTGGAAACCAGCCCCGCCAGGGCGCCCGTCAGCGGGGGGGTGATCAGGGCGACCCGGTCGCCCCGGCCGGCCTCGTAGAGAGCCTGGAGCCGGTCGACCAGCACCTGCTGCGCCTCGTCCCACGCGACCGGTTCGAGCACGCTCCGACCCGTGTCCTCGTGGGTGACGCGGCGGCGGTGCGGCCCGGTGATCCGGTCGGGGTTGTAGAGCCCCTGCAGCGCGGCCTGCCCCCGGATGCACAGCCCGCCCCGGTTGACGGGATGCTCGGGATTGCCCTCCACCTTGACCGCCCGGCCCTCGCGGGTGCGGACGCGGATGCCGCAGCCGGCCGGGCACTCCCCGCAGACGCTCGCGTACCAAGCGGCGACGCCGGGAACAACGTCGTCGGGGGGGACCACGAACGGGATGATCCGCTCCGGCGGCACCGGCGAGCAGGCGCTCACCGCCGCCGCCGGGCCGGCGCTTCCCAGCACTTTGAGGAACGTCCGGCGGCCGACCCGATCGACCAGCGGTGACGAAGGGTCAGTCACTGCAGCCTTTCCCCCGGCAGTCCACGCGCCCCGCGGCGGGGGGTGTCCAAGTGGATGAAATCCGTGTATCGGGACAGGCCGCCCCGCCGCATCCCACCGGCGATGCCTGCGGCCTTGCCGGCGTCGGCCCGACACGGGATGCCGCGGGCGGCCCGCCGCCGCGCCCGGTCCGGCGGCGCCCCCGTCAGTAGTGGCATGCCAGGCAATCCCGGGTCGCTCCCCGGTCCTCGTGGCAGCTCACGCACCAGCCCATGCTGAGCGACTCGACCTGCACCGCGGCCTCCATCTGCGCCACGTCGCCGTGGCACGTCCCGCAGGCGACGCCGGCCCGGAGGTGCGCCTTGTGCGTGAAGCGCACGTGGTCGGGCAGGTCGTGCACCCGGACCCACGGGATCGGCTCCTCGTCCTCCCAGTACTCGAGGACCTTCAGAATCTCCGGCTGTTCGCTCAGAACCACCCGGTGGCACCCCGCGCAACGCTGCACCGACGGGATGCCCGCGACGGGACCGCGCCGCGCATAGGCGTGGCAGAACTGGCAGTCGATGCCGATCTCGGTGACGTGGTGCGCGTGGCTGAACGCGATCGGCTGCGCCGCCGGGTCGAGCAGCGCACCGCCGTCCGCCGCCGCGCCGGACGTCTCCGGCGCGAGTTCGGCCTCCGCCGCATCCGGTCCCTGCGCGACGAAGACGGTCAGCGCGCCGGTTCCCGCGAAGATCGCGAACGCGGTCACGAGTACGACGGCGGCCGGCCGGGCGGCAATCGCGTGCAGAGTCATCTCCCGTCGCGGACGTTCACGGTCCGCCTGATGCCACCGGAGTCGGCGCGTATGCTGTCGAGCCGGGGTGGGCGCCGGCGTGCGGAACGGCCCGTTATCATAACCGATCAAGGCCGCACGGAACGCATCGGGCCGCATAGGGAGGCACCGGGGAGCGTATCGCCCGCAGAACCCGATCGCTCCTTCCGACCGGGGCGACGCCGGGTCGTCAACGCGTCCCGTCAGGCGGCTCCGGGCGCAGCAGGGTCCACAACAGGCGCTCAACCCGTCCCCTTCGCGCCGACGCAGCGAACAGGTGCGCGTGGATTCCCGCGGCTTCCTCGGGCTCGTCGATGCCGAGCCGGTCGAGCAGCATCCGGATGTCGTCGACGTCGGTCCGCCGGCCGGCCTCGAGCTTCATGGCCAGCAGGTGTTCAGCCGACGCTCCGGTTATCACGAGATTCGGTGTGCTGTAGAGCGTCGGCGCGCGGCGATCCGCCTCCGTGGGGATACAGGCGGCAGCCTGCTGGTTCAGCCAGTCGTCTTCGAGACCATTCTCGGCCGCGACGTCGGCCACGGCGGCGATCACCTCCTCGTGCGCGGCGTCGATGCGCGCGTCGACGTCCGACGTGGATCGTGTGCGGCCGTAGGCCAGCAGCATCGCGGCGCCCCCGACCAAGTACAGACTGGCTCGTACGTTCGCACGACGGAGTCTCGCGTCGAGCGCGTCGAGCAGACGGCCGAGCCGGTCGCGGTCAAGCGACCCAGTCATGCCGCTCGCCGCCGCGCCGATCGAGGTCTCTCGGATCGGGCAGCACGCCGTGGCGGATGAAGGCGGCCGGCGCGAACCAGATGGCGTCGTGCCGCATTTCGTCGAATTGGGGCTCGGGCAGTACCCAGGGCAGATCGACGAACCGCGCGGGTTCGTCGGTCCACGCCGGCGGGGACAGGCCGTGCAGCTCGGCGATGTGCTCCGCCGTCGCGGCGATCAGGGCGTCCCAGCGCGTGGCCGTCACCGGCGGTCGTTCGGCCAGCATCCGCGCCCGTTCCGCCGGCGGGAGCCGCCGAAGCCTGCGCGGCAGCTCGTGCAGGATGGCCCGCATCAGTTCGTCCTTCGTCCAGCCGCTTTCGACGGCCCGGGCGTAGTCGGCGAGCGACACGCGGCCGGGTGCCGCGTCTTCCGGGGATGCCTTGGTCATGGTCCCATGCTCCACGGCTCCGCAGCCGGGGAGCCGGCGCCGTCCCGCTTCGCCCGGGCGACGTGCGGCATCGCAGGTCTCACGCGGTGCCGGCCGGCCGGCAAGACGGTGATGCCCCCTCGAATCGAGGGCGAGCCGTCACGCGCGGTCAGCGTGTGATGCCCCTGCGTTGCGGGCGTTGACCCCTTCCCGGACCTCAAGGTACAGTGATGGGTCTACTTTAGCATTCGTGTGCTTTTGAAGCAGGCTACGGCAGGGAGGTAGAGAGATATGCGTATCGATTTTCGCAGGCCCGTGTCGCTTGCGCTCGGCGGGCTGCTGGTGGCCGGAATCGCCGCCTGGAGCGCAACCGCGACGGCGCGCCAAGCCGGGATGGCTGACGGCGTCATCGCCGGCAACGTGGCGAGCGGCAACGGCGCCGAAGCGGGCGTCTGGGTCATCGCCGAGACGGACGAGCTCGAGACCAAGTTCGCCAAGATCGTCGTGACCGACGACGACGGCAACTTCGTGCTGCCGCAACTGCCTGACGCCGCCTACGACGTCTGGGTCCGCGGCTACGGCCTCGTCGACTCCGAGAAGGTCCGGCTCTCTCCGGGGCAGGAGGACGTGCAGCTCGCCGCGGTCGTCGCGCCGACCCCGCGGGACGCGGCCCAGTACTATCCCGGCAACTACTGGTACTCGCTGATCGAGCCGCCCGCCCCCGGCGAGTTCCCGGGCACCGGCAACAGCGGGAACGGCATCAACCCCAACATGCGCACCCAGTCGCACTGGGTGGACAACATGAAGCAGGGCTGCCAGCTCTGCCACCAGTTGGGGAACACCGCGACCCGCGTCGTGCAGCAGCGCGACGACTTCGATTCGACCGTCGCCGCGTGGGACCACCGGGTGACGACCGGCCAGCGCGGGAACCAGATGAGCAACGCCATGAACCGGTTCGGCCGCGAGCCGGCGCTGCGGATGTTCGCCGAGTGGACCGACCGCATCGCCGACGGCGCGATACCCGACGCCCCGCCGCGGCCCGACGGCATGGAGCAGAACGTGGTCGTGACGTTGTGGGACTGGGGGGTGGACACCTCCTTCATCCACGACGAGATCGCCACCGACAAGCGCAACCCGCAGATCAACGGCAACGGGCCGGTGTACGGCGTCTCGGCCGGACACGGCACCATCACCTTCGTCGACCCGGTGGCGAACAGCGCGACCGAGGTGACGATTCCGGTGCGCCCCGACCCCGAGACCATGCCGACCCGCTTCCCCGACGTCCAGGTGCCGTCCTACTACTGGGGCGACCAGGAGCTCTGGGGCGTCGGCGCCCACGAGCGGTCCGACCCCCACAACCCGATGCTCGACCACAAGGGCCGGGTGTGGATGACCTCGACCGTGCGCCAGTTCCAGAACCCGGACTGGTGCCGTGACGGCTCGGACAACCAGTACGCGCAGTACTACTCGGTCGGGCGCGCCGGCCGGCACGCGTCGTTCTACGATCCGTCGGCCTCGGGCGACGAGCAGTTCGTCCTCGTGGACACCTGTTTCGGCACCCACCACCTGCAGTTCGGCGAGGATGAGGACGACACCCTCTGGTTCAGCGGCGACGGCAACGTCGTCGGCTGGCTGAACACCCGCTTGTACGACGAGACCGGCGACGAGCAGGGCTCGCAGGGCTGGTGCCCGACGGTGCTCGACACGAACGGCGACGGCGTCATCACCCGGCCGTGGAACGAGCCGCGGGGCGAGAACCCCGACCCCGCGCTCGACACCCGGGTGGCCGGATTCGGCTACGGCATCATCGCGAACCCGACCGACCACGCGGTCTGGATCACCCGGACCGGGCCGTTCCCCGGCTCCATCGTCCGGCTCGACCGCGGCGACAACCCGCCCGAGACGTGCATCGCCGAGATGTATCAGCCGCCGTCCATCGAGAACCCCGACCTCGATCCGATGGAGACCGGCTTCGCCCCCCGCGGCATCGACGTAGACCGCAACGGGGTCATCTGGGCCGCCCTCTCGGGAAGCAGCCACATGGCGAGCTTCGACCGCAGCAAGTGCGCGGTGACCAACGGCCCGACCGCCACCGGCCAGCACTGCCCGGAGGGGTGGACCCTGTACCCGGTGCCCGGCCCGCAGATGCAGGGCGTGGAGGGACGCGTCGGCGCCGACTTCCACTACTACAGTTGGGTCGACCAGTACAACACGCTGGGGATGGGCGAGAACGTCCCGATCGCCAACGGCTCGACGTCTGACTCGCTGCTCGCCCTCGATCCGGACACCGGCGAGTGGGTGGTCCTGCGGGTGCCGTACCCGATGGCCTTCTACTCGCGCGGCCTCGACGGCCGGATCGACGATGCCGACGCCGGCTGGAAGGGGCGCGGGCTGTGGGCCAACTACGGTTCGAACTACATCTGGCACACCGAGGGGGGCCAGGGGACCAAGAGCAAGATCGTGCACTTCCAGCTTCGTCCCGATCCGCTGGCGCGGTAGCCGGAAGCGTCGCTCTACGGCGCCGGGGACCCGAAGCGGTTCCCGGCGCCCGTCATTGGGCTCGGACGGCGATTGCCCTTCCCGACGGTGTTCCTCCTTCCCCGCCACCCTTCGGCCGCCCGATCCGCCCGCCCTACACCGGTAGCCGGATGAACGTCTTCCTGGTACCCGTCGACCGGACCCGCTACGAGCTCTACTGCGAGCCGAACGACGCCGACCATCCCCCCGGCGCCGTCACCGGGAAGCTGCTGCGGCGCGCCCGCGAGGTGCTCGCGGCCGAGCAGGAGGCGCGCCGCGACCGCCGGACCGCGCAGGCCGCCGATGCGGACGAGGCCGGCTGGCCGGCGCGGATGCGGGCCGCGCTGACGCGCGGCCTCGCCGCCTGGATCTCGCAGCACCGGCTGCTGTGGCACATGCGCCACGTGCGGGAGGGCGTGCTCGTCCACGCGGGGGACCTGAACGCCGAACAGGCCCTCGCCATCGCGCGGGGCCGGTTGCAGCGGCAAAGCGACCACCACCGGTTCTGGATGGTCATCGACGGGCTCGCCACCGCGGTCTTCGGACCGCTGTTCTTCTTCGTCCCGGGACCGAACCTCATCTCCTGGTATTTCGCCGCCAAGATGGCCGGACACTGGCTGGCGTTCCGGGGCGCGCGCCGCGGCGTGTCCGGCGTCGATTGGTCCGCGCGGGTCAGCCCCGTGCTCGACGAGGTGCGCGAGGCCCTGGCCCTCCCCGCCGACCGGCGCCGTCTCCGCCTGCGGGAGCTCTCGCGCGAGCTGCGCCTCGATCACCTGGCCGCGTTCGTCGAGCGCAGGAAGCAGGCCTGATCCGGACGTGCGACCCGTTCACTTCAGCTCGCCTCTCCCGCTCCGCCGACTTGGTATAACATGTTCAGGTAGGAGAACGGCCATGCCCAACACGAGCGTTCATCTGCCGCAAACGCTCCTGGCCAGCTTGGATCGGATCGCGGCGGAGCGAGGTACGAGCCGGAACCGGTTGATCGTGGAATCGTGTCAGCGTGCGGTCGAAGAACTCGCCTGCCGGCCTCCGGCGCTGTTCTCGAACGATCACCTGAGCGACGCCGAGTTGCGGCAGCTCCGACAAGGCGAACAGGACTTCTTGAAGACGGTCGAGAACGCCCGGCAGAGTCGCACGCGCCCGCCGTTCTGATGCTCCTCCTCGACACGAACGCCGTCTCGGCGTTCATGCACCGGCGCCCGGACGCCCTGCTTCGGTTGCGCGAGCAGGATCCGTCGACCGTTTACCTCTGCGCCCCCGTAACGGCCGAAATCCACTTCGGCCTATCGCGCCTGCCGCCCGATTCCAGTCGCCGGCGTCTTCTCGCGAACGAGTTTCGGCGCCTGCGCGCCGCGGTGCGCTGGGTCGATTGGCACGAAGCGGCAACGCGGGCGTTCGGACACTGGAAGGCCACACTGCAGCATCGGGGCGCGCCGATCGAGGACATGGACCTCGCCATCGCATCGATTGCCCTCGGCCTTCCAGCCCAACTCGCCACCGCGAACATCCGCCATTTCGCGAGAATCGAGGACCTCGACATCGTCGACTGGTCCGAGCCTGGACAGCAGGGAACGAGCCGCGGCCGGTCGCCGCGGCCCGGCGGCGACCGGCGTTGACACCGAGTTGACAACCCCCGAGACGATCTGCGGGAGAAACCACACGGCATCTTCGTGTGCGAAATGCAGGATCGCCCGGCACCCCCCCGGCCGCGTGTTACACTCCGCCCGGTTTGAAGCTTCGTGACTTGGCGGAGCGTCTCGACTGCCGTCTCGAGGGCGACGGCGAGGTCGAAATCCGGCGCCTCGCCGGCATCGAGACGGCCGAAGCCGGCGACCTCACGTTCTTCGCCAACCCCCGCTACACCACGGCGTTGCGGTCGACGCGGGCGGCGGCGGTGATTCTCGCCGACGGCGCGCCGGCCGCGCCGTGTTCGATGCTGCGCGCAGCGGAGCCCTACCTCGCCTTCGCCCGGGCCGTCGAACTGTTCACCGACGCCCCCGCCCCGCGCCCGGGCATTGATTCGGCAAGCCAGGTTGCGGCCGATGCGAAGTTGGGAGAGGGCGTCTCGATCGGTCCCTTCGTGTCGATCGGATCCGGCGCCGTCGTCGGACCGCGGACGATCGTCCATCCCCACGTGACCATCGGGGCAAAAGTGACCATCGGCGCCGACTGCGTGATCCACGCGCAGACGGCGGTGCGCGAGGGCGTCGTGCTCGGCGACCGCGTGGTGGTGCAGAACGGCGCGGTGATCGGCAGCGACGGCTTCGGCTTCGCCCGCCGCCCGGACGGGACCCACCAGAAGATCCCCCAGTGCGGGGGACTCGTCATCGAGGACGACGTCGAGATCGGAGCGCTGGTGGCGATAGACCGGCCCGCCCTCGGCGAGACCCGCATCGCGGCCGGCGCGAAGATCGACAACTTGGTCCAGGTCGGGCACGGCGTCAAGATCGGCCGCAACGCCCTGCTCGCGGCCCAGGTGGGGATTGCCGGCAGCACCGTGGTGGGAGACGACGTCGTGCTGGCCGGCCAGGTGGGCGTGAACGGCCACGTCACCATCGGGAAGGGCGTCCGCGCGACCGGTCAGACCGGCATCACCAACAGCGTGCCGCCGGGGTCGTTCGTCTCCGGCCTGCCCGCCATCGAGAACCGCGCCTGGCGGAAGGCGGCGAGCTCGTTCGCGCAATTGCCGGCCCTGCGCAAGCGGGTCGCGGCCCTCGAGCGCCGCTGCGCCGAGCTCGAGCGGCGGGATCGGCCGGCCGGGGAAGACGCCGGGCCGCCGGCCGGGCCGGAACCGGAAGAGGTCGAGGATCAAGCCGCATCCGAAAAACGCCGGTGATACGATGGCCTCAGCTTCCGCTGTGAGGAGCACCCATGGGAGAGATTGTCACCAGAGTCGAGCTGGAGAACCCTGGTGACCGCGTCCTTGCAGAGCGCGGTTTCGGTCGGGAGTCCCAGGTCCGGAGATCGAACGTTGATGCCGTGGTCGATACCGGGGCGGTCATGCTGGTCCTCCCCCAGAACCTGGTCGAGCGCCTCGGCCTGGAGAAACAGCGCACCGTTGTCGTCACGGTCGCTGATGAACGCAAAGAGGAACGACCGCTGGCGGGCCCGGTGACCGTCCGGATCGGCAACCGATCCATGAATACCGACTGCGTGGTCGGCCCCCCCCTGAGCGAACCGCTGATCGGTCAGATCGTTCTCGAAGCGCTCGACCTGATCGCCGACTGCGCGAACTGCACGCTGACTCCGCGGTTTCCCGACTATCCTCTGCTCAAGCTGAAGTAGCTGCGAGTGGCGCAGCGCCAGACATGGCTGCGCCAGTGGAAGTCGATTGCACGCGCCTGTCGAATCCGGGCCTCGCGACGGAAGCGAAAACGCCGGTGACGGACGCGGTGAGGATGACCGGTCGCGGGCCGGGATAAAGCCGACCCGCGTCGCGCTCACCCTATTCTCGCGTCGGGCTGACTGGACAGCCGCGGTCCGCCTTCCCCTCGTCAACCGACCCGGCTGTGCCATAATTCGCCCATGCTTCAGACGATTCTCCCTGCGCGGCGGCGACCTCGGCGGCGCGCCGGCTCCGGCGCGGGCGCCCCTGCGTCCGGCAGGATGCTCCTCGCGGTCATGGCCGGCCTGCTCGCGGTGTCCCCCGCCCTCGACGGCGCGGTCCGGCCGACGAAGCTCGACTACGAGCTGCACACCCTGGACAACGGCCTGACGGTGATCCTCTCCGAGGACCATTCCACGCCGATCGTCCACCTGCAGATGGTCTACCACGTCGGGTCGAAGAACGAACGGCCCGGCCGCACCGGGTTCGCCCATCTGTTCGAGCACATGATGTTCAAGGGCTCGCAGAACGTGGCCTCCGACTCGCATCTCACGTTGATCTCCCGGGTGGGGGGCGACGGCAACGCCTATACGACCGAGGACACCACGACCTTCCTCCAGACGGTTCCGTCGTCGTATCTGCCGCTGGTCCTCTGGCTGGAGGCGGACCGGATGGCCACGCTCCGGATTGACGAGCAGACGTTCGAGGCGGAGCGGCAGGTGGTCCAGGAGGAGCGCCGCTGGCGCTACGAGGACAGCCCGTTCGGTCTGCTGTCGGAGATCATGTACGACCACGCCTATGCGGTGCACCCGTACAAGCACTCGGTCATCGGCAGCATGGCGGATCTCGAAGCCGCCTCCGTCGAGGACGTCCAAGCGTTCTTCGACACCTACTACGTGCCGGAGAACGCGACCCTGGTGCTGGTCGGCGACTTCGACGCCGCCCAGGCCCTCGCCCACATCAGGCTGTACTTCGGGCGGGTGCCGAAGGCGAAGCGCCCGGTGCCGCGCGACATCCCCCGCGAGCCGCTGCCGACCTCGGAGCGCCGGGTGACGCTGACGCAGTCCGAGAACTGGCCCCTGCCCGCGGTGATCGTGGCCCACCACATCACCTACGACGGGCACCCCGATGCGTATCCGCTGCACATCGCGGCCAAGGTGCTGTCGGACGGGCAGAGCTCGCGCATCTACCGGCGCTTGGTGTACGAGGACCAGCTCGCGGTGTCCGCGTTCGGCGACCGGCTGCTCATCGAGGATCCGAACCTGTTCTACGCGGTGTCGATCGTCCAGCCGGGGCGCACGCCGGCGGAGTCGGAAGCGGCGCTGATCGAAGAGCTGGACCGCCTGAAGACCGATTTCATCAGCGACCGCGAGCTGCAGCAGGCCAAGAACCAGTTCGCGCGCGACTACGTCTTCGGGCGCGCCACCATCGAGCAGAAGGCCTCGCACCTGTCGCACGCGGCGGTGATTCATGACGACGTCTCGACCGTCGACGCCGAGTTCGACATCTTCATGAACGTCACCCGCGAGGACGTGCGGCGCGTGGCCCGCACCTACTTCACCCCGGAGAATCGGCTGACGTTGACGATTCTGCCGGCCCCGCCGGCCGGACGCTCCTTCCTGCGTCCCGGAGACGATCAATGAGACGAGGGTCTCTCTCGACGTGCGGAGCGGGGACCGCCGGCCTGCTCCTCTGCCTGACGGCGACCGCGCTCGCCCAGCAGCCGGTGGACTGGCCCCGGGAGAGCCCCCCGCCCCCCCTGCCGTGGCGCCAGGCGACGTTCCCGCCCTACGAGATCCGCACCCTGGACAACGGGCTGCAGGTGGTGGTGGTGATGCACCACGAGCAGCCGGCGGTCAACCTGCGGCTGATCATCGGGGCCGGGTCGGCCTACGATCCCGCCGGCAAGAACGGGGTGGCGGCCTTCACCGGGGCGCTGCTCGACCAGGGAACGACCGGCCGGACCGCCACCGAGATCGCCGACGCGATCGATTCGATCGGGGGCATCCTCGACGTCGGAGCGGGCACGGACCTGAGCTTCGTCAACGTCCTGGTCATGACCGACAGCTTCGAGTTCGGCCTGGACCTGGTCGCCGAGAGCGCGCGGAATCCGTCGTTCGAGCGCGCCGAGCTCGAGCGCCAGCGGCAGCAGGTGCTCTCGGGATTCCAGGTCAGCCTGGACGATCCGGAGTACCTGGCGAGCGTCGTGCTCTCCCGGTTGCTGTACGGGTTTCACCCCTACGGGATGCCGTCGAACGGCACGCCGGAGTCGGTGCGGCAGATCACCCGCGACGATCTGCTCGCGTTCCATGCCGAGCACTACGCCCCGAACAACGCCCTGCTGGCGATCGTCGGCGACATCGATGCGGAATCGGCGTTCGCGGCGGCGGAACGGGCGTTCGGCGGCTGGACGCCGCGGACGTCGGCGGCCGAGCCCCCCGCCGGCCGGATACCCGAGCCCACCCGCCGGGTCGTCGTCATCGACAAGCCGGGCTCGCTGCAGACCGCCATCCGGGTCGGGCACATCGCCCTGTCGCGCACGAGCCCCGACTATCTGCCGTTCGACGTCGCCATCAAGATTCTGGGCGGCGAGGGCGGAAACCGGCTCGGCAGCGTGCTCAGAACGGAACGGGCGCTGACCTACTCCGCCTCGGCCGAGATCAGCAGCGGCCGGTACGGCGGCGACTTCATCGGGAAGACCGACACCCGCACCGAGGCGACGGTCGAAGCGCTGCGGTTGATGGTCGGCGAGGTGGGCCGGTTGCGGCGGGAGCGGGTCAGCCGGCGCGAGCTCGAGAACGCCCGGGCCTATCTGGCCGGAAACTTCCCGCTGACCATCGAAACCCCCAACGCCATCGCCGCCCAGGTGCTGGAGTCGCTGGTGTACGGTCTCGACCTCGACGATCTCCCGACCTACCCGAACCGGATCAACGCGGTCACGGTGGAGGACATCCGCCGCGTGGCGCGCACGTACCTGCGACCCGACCGCCTCGCGATCGTGCTCGTGGGCGAGGCCCGCGTGTTCGTGAACGACCTCCGGCGGGCCGGATTCGGCGACGTCGAGGTGCTGTCGGTCGGTGAGCTGGATCTGTCAAGCCCCGACCTCCGGCGTTGACCGGCCGGGCGGAAAGCGGCACCGCAAGGCAACCGTCTCCGGGTCGGGAGGGCGGTCGACGCCGCCGGCGCCCCGCACCCGGAGCGTCGAGAGCTGCAGCATGCCGGCACCCAAGGTGATGCTTTCGTGCGGCGAGGCGTCCGGCGATCTGTACGCGGGCGCCCTGACCGCCGAGATCCGCCGGTTGAGCCCCGGTGCGGAGGTCTTCGGGCTCGGAGGCGTGCAGCTCGCGGCGGCGGGGGGGCGGCTGACCGCCGACTGCGCCGGACTCGCAGCCACCGGGCTGACCGAAGCGCTGTCGGTGCTGCCGCGCACCTGGAGAACCTATCGCCGCCTTGTGCAGGCGGCGCGGGCGGAACGCCCCGACGTCTTCGTGGCCATCGACTTTCCCGAGGTCAACTTCCGGCTCGGCGCGTCGATCGCCGCCCTCGGCGTCCCCGTCGTCTACTACATCGGCCCGCAGGCGTGGGCGTGGCGGCGCGGGCGTTTCCGGACCATGCGGCGGTTCGTGACCCGGGCCCTGGTCATCTTTCCGTTCGAGGCGCCGCTGTATCGCGAGGCGGACATCCCCGTCGCGTTCGTGGGGCACCCGCTGCTCGATCTGGTCCCGGCCGCCGCGAGCCGCGGGGCGTTCCGCCGGAACCACCATCTGGACCCGAAGGCGCCGGTGGTGGCGATGCTCCCCGGCAGCCGCCCCAACGAGCTGCGCCGGATTCTGCCGGACCTGGTCGCCGCGGCCCGGCTCGTGCGCGATCGGATGCCGCAGGTGCAGTTCGTCGTCGCGCGGGCTCCCAACCTGCCGGAGGCGCTGTTCGAACCGCTCGCGGCGCTGCGCGGCCCGGGGGCGCCGCCGAGGGTCGTCGAGTCGCAGACCGACGCGGTGCTGGCCGCGGCCGACGTCGTGGTCACCGCGTCGGGCACCGCCACCGTTCAGACCGCGATTCACGAACGGCCGATGGTGATCGTCTATCGGCTCTCGCCGCTGACGTACTGGCTGGCGCGGCGGTTCATCGACGTGAAGGCGTTCGGCATGGTCAACCTCGTCGCCGGGCGGACCGTCGTGCCGGAGTACGCCCAGGCCGCGTTCACGCCGGAGGTGGTGGCGGACGACGCGGTGCGGTTCCTCTCGGACGAGGCGCATGCCGCGGGCACGCGGCAGGCCCTGCGCGGCGTACGCGGGCAGCTCGGAGGACCGGGCGCCAGCCGCCGCGCGGCCGAGCACGTCCTGGACGTCGCCACGGGCGGACGACGCCGCCCGGCGCCGGCCCGGCCGTCCGGCGGCTACATTACAATGACGCTATGAACGGTTGTGGATGTCCGCCGAGCCGCCGGGGCGGCGCCGGCGGCGCAGACGAACGGCGGAGAGACGGGAAGCTCGACGGCATTCGCGCGTGGTCGTGGGCGATGGCCCTGCTGGCGCTGCTGGCGGCAGGAGCCGCCGCCGCCCAGACGAACACCGCGGAGATCCTGGGAATCGTGGTGGACGAAAGCGGCGCCGTCCTGCCCGGCAGCCGCGTCGTGGCCGCCCATCCGGCCAGCGGCGCCGTCGTCGAACGGATTACCGACGGCGAAGGACGGTTCTTCCTGCCGGGCCTCGCCACCGGCGAGTGGACCGTCACCGCCGAGCTGCCCGGCTTTCAGCGATCGACGCAGAGCGGCATCCGGCTGGAGATCGGCCGCACGTTCCAACTCGAGTTCACGCTGGCCCTCGGGGCCGTCACCGAACAGGTGACGGTCGAGGTCACGGCCCCCCTGCTGCAGACCACCACGGCCGAGATCAGCGACGTCATCGAGACCCGGGAGATCGAGCAGATCCCCCTGAACGGACGGCAGTTCCTGCAGCTCGCCCAACTGAGCGACGCGGTGGTGATTCCCCCCGGCGGCACCCGCGGCGGCGCCCTGCAGCAGGCCGGCCCCCTGCCCAACGTCGGGGGACAGCGGGCCGGGCACAACATCTACATGCTGGACGGGTTCAAGGTCACCGACGAGCTCTTCAACAACCTCGTCATCAACCCGTCGGTCGACTCCATCCAGGAGTTCAAGATCCAGAAGTCGATGTATCCGCCCGAGTTCGGCGGAAAGGCGTCGGCGCTGATCAACGTGGCGACCCGGTCGGGCGCGAACACGTTCCACGGGAGCGCGTTCGAGTTCATGCGCGACGAGCGGTTCGACGCGCACAACTACTTCGACGACCGGAGCCGGCCGGTGCCCCCGCTCGATCAGCACCAGTTCGGCGCCACCCTCGGCGGCCCCATCCTGCGCGATCGCACGTTCTTCTTCACCAGCTACGAGCGGCATGACACCCGCCGGTCGATCACCAAGACCTTCTCGGTGCCGGACGCGGCGGTCCGGGCCGGCGACTTCTCGGGCTGGGGCCCGATCTGCGATCCCCTCACGATCGATCCGGCGGCCGGGGGGTGCCGGCCGTTCGCCGGCAACCGGATCCCGGCCGGTCGGATCGACCCCCGTCGCCAGCACGTTCCTGGCCGGCGTGCCCCTGCCCACGGCCGGAGATCGGTTCCAGAACCTGACCGCGGTGGAGCCGCAGGACAAGGACGCGCACCAGTTCAGCCTGCGGCTCGACCACCGGCTGGCCGAAGCCGACCATCTCTTCCTGCGGTTCAGCAGCTTCGACGCCGACGAGATTCAGCCGTTCGGCACCGGCGTCCAGCAGGAGGCCCTGGTGCCGGGGTTCGGCCGCACCCTGGACACGACGACCCGCAACGTCGGCGTGAGCTACACCAAGGCCATCGGCCCGAACATGCTGAACGAGCTCCGGTTCGGGTATCTGGCGGTGGACGGCGGGCAGCGCAGCCGCAACGCCGGGGTCGACTTCGCGGAACGGGTCGGCCTGCTCGGGGTGAGCCGGAACCCCCGCGACGTCGGGTACCCGCAGATATCGACGGCGGGGCTGTTCAGCACCATGGGCGACCCGACGACGTTCGTGTCGCGGAACAACGAGCACTTCGAGGTCTACGACAACTTCCTCATCGACCGCGGCGACCACCGCTACAAGTTCGGCGGGTACCTGTTCCACCTGCGGTTCCGCCCCGTCAACGCCGATACCGCGCGCGGCGCCTTCACGTATACCGGGCAGTGGAGCGGCAACGCCCTCGCCGATTTCCTCCTCGGCTACCCGACGTCGGCGCGGGCGGGCGTCGGCGGGGGCGACCAGGACTCCCGCACCACGTGGCTGCATCTCTACGCCCAGGACGACTGGCGGGCGCGGCGCAACCTGACCATCAACTACGGGCTGCGCTACGAGTACAACGCGCACATGAAGGACGTCGACAACCGCCTGTCCTCGATCGACCTGTCGGCGCCGGGCGGACGCTACGTCATCGCGAGCGACGACGCCGGCAACATCTCTCCCGCCGCCCAGGCGTTGCTGCCGCAGATCCCGATTCCCTGGGTGACCTCGGCCGAGATCGGATGGGACCGGAGCCTCCTGCGCCCCAGCCGCGTCCGCCTCGCCCCCCGGCTCGGGTTCGCGCTGCTGCTCGGCGACCGGCGCTCGGCGGTGCTGCGCGGCGGCTACGGCGTCTTCCTGAACCAGTGGGCGTACAGCGTGCAGACCGCGTTCACCCGCAACCTGCCGTTCTTCTTCCTGAAGCAGGTGGACACGCCGTCCGACCAGCTCGCGCCGACGTTCCAGACCCGCGACATCCTGACCAGCGACGCCACCGGCAGCATCGGCGGTGCCATCATGGACAACGACTACCGGGTCGAATACACGCAGACCTGGAGCGGCGGCCTCCAACTCGAGGCGATGGAACGCACGATGGTGGAGATGTCCTACATGGGCTCGTACACCATCGGGGCCGACAACTCGACCATCCGCAACGTGCCCCTGCCCGGTCCCGGACCCATCGACGCGCGCCGGCCGGTACCCGAGCTGAGCGGCATCCGCGCCATCCGGTTCGACGGCCAGTCGATCTACCACGCGGTGACGTTCAAGGTTGAACGGCGGTTCGACGGGCGGCACTCGTTCAACGCCGCCTACACGTTGTCGCAGTCGCGGGACGACGCGTCGAGCCCCGGCGCGACCGCGTTCGAGTCGAACGTCCCCCAGGACGTCAACAACATCTTCCCCGGCGAGGAGGCGCTGTCGAGCTTCCACCACCGGCACCAGCTCGTGGCCAGCGGCACGTATCAACTGCCGTTCTTCGAAGGGGCGGCAGGGGCGGCCGCGATCTTCTCGGGGTGGCGGGTGAACGGCATCGTCACCGTGCAGTCCGGCGCGCCGTTCACCGTGAACCTCGGGATGGACCGCGCCAACATCGGGTCCGGCCCCGCCCAGCGCCCCAACCAGATCGGCGACCCCAACCTGCCCGCCGGCCAGCGCTCCGTCGACCAGTGGTTCAACACCGCGGCGTTCGCGCTGCAGGACCCCTTCACCTTCGGCAGCGCCCTGCGCAACAGCGTGTTCGCGCCGGGTCTCGCCAACGTCGACATCTCCCTGCAGAAGGACTGGTTCGTCGGCGACCCGGGCCGCCTGGAGTTCCGCTGGGAGATCTTCAACGTGCTGAACCGGGCCAACTTCGACGTGCCCAACCGCATCTTCGGCACCCCGAACTTCGGCCGCATCTTCAGCGCCCTGAACGCCCGCGAGATGCAGTTCGGCCTGCGCTACAGCTTCTGAGGCGGTGACCCGGGGCGGACGGGAGGCAACGGCAACATCCAGAGCCGAGCGCCGGAACCGGGAGCTGTCGAGTAACTTTAAGATTAAGAAGCGGGTGTCATGAACTTCACCATCGAACGGCGGGAAGTCGAGATCGAGTCCACTTTCTCCCCGCGACTCTGGCATCTCGTCCATGACGTGCCGGTGCTCTACGAGGCGCTCCTGGAGCGGCTGGCCAACATCGGGCTTTCCGACACGGACCTGCGGCCCGAGGCCGGTAACGGATCGGTTGGCGGCACAGGGCTCGGGTTCTGGTTGCTGGGCGGCAAAGTCCACGTTCATGTCAGACTGGACAGCCTTCGCCTCCGTACGTCGGCGCTCACGGCCGATGTCCTGGCCGCCGCGGATGGCGTGGTAGCCGCACTTCAGCAGTCGTCGCGCAACGCGCTTCGCTTCAGGACCCATGCCTTCTCTTGCGCCTGCCACGGACTGATTGAGGGCATGAAGGCGGCCGAATTCGTCGGGCAGTTCGTCCCGAGACCACCGGCCATGGAGGGCTTGGGGGATCACCTTGGCACGGGAGTTGCTTACTACTTCGGTGAGGCTCCCCCCACGGTCAGCTCCACACTGACCCTGGATGCCTCACAGGCCGTTCAAGATGGCCTGTTCGTCAGGGTTTTTGCGGTGATGGACGGCACCGCAGGAACGATTCCGGAGATACACGCTCTTGCGGAGGAGCGAGTCCGGACCGCGCTGGCGTCCGTGAATCTGGAGACGACGTGAGGATGCCGATGTCAGGACAGCACCTCGGGCATTCCCCGATCACGGTCCCGGCGGCACCCGAGTCCTCCGCGAAGAAAACCAGCGGATCCGCTCTCTCGCAAATCCAGGGGACCGGGTTCAGGGAAGGCCAGGGCAAGTTCTCGACTGCCGGTACGGCGTTGGCGTCGCGTACTCCCCCTCAGCGGGATATTTTTGGGCTTCAACTCGAATCCCGCCCCACCACGCGCCCCGGCGAACAACGGGCGGATCACGGGACGAGGCTCTCGCACCATCTGGCGTCACGCCCGTCTACGATCTCGATCGAAGCGATGGCCCGGCGACTTCTCGCCAAGGGCCGCGTCCTGGCGGCCCGAAAACTGGTCGACGGGGCTCCCTCGGATCACGTCGCCGGAGAAACGCTTCGACGCCTGCGTGCGGTACTCGCCGAGCCGGTGGTCCGACGCACCGTGCCCGCGCAGGGCAAGGGCGCACGGGACATCGAGTGGTTGCGCAGACAGGCATACCGTCACTCCGGAAAATGGGTCGCCCTCGTCGACGGCGAACTGGTGGCCGACGATGCGTCGCTGGCGGTCCTGCGCCGGCGCTTGAGACAGCTTGCCCCGAGGAGCAAGCCGCTCCTGCACCGCCTGTAGCGACGACGATGCTGTGCTGGCGTGACGGGTCCGTATTCGCCACCGGCATGTCGTCATATCTCGATGAGGCTCCGGGCCACCCGGCCGCGGCGGCAGGCATTCATGTCAGGGTCGCATTCGAAGGAGTCGCGACCCTGGCGCTGCTCGACACCGGCGCTTCCTGGTCGGTTTTGACGGCCGAGCTCGCCGGGGAGTTGGGGTTGCTCGAACAAGAGGGTGAACCCCTGACTCTGAGTTCACGGGTGGGCAGGATCGAGGGAAAGCTCGTGAGCGCGAGAATTGCCCTCCTTGCCGACGACGGCGACTCCGTCGAGCTCGATTCGACCGTCTTCGTGTCGAGAGATTGGCCGGCAGGAAATTTCATCGGCTATTCCGGCCTCCTGGAGCGGATCCGGTTCGCCGTCGATCCGGGTGACAACCGGTTCGTCTTCGGTGAACGCTGAATTCGCCGCGTCGCCGGACCACTGCGGCGAACCGACAAGGTGTCGCGCTTGGGATCACGCCGCCGGTTCGCTGATGAAGCACCGTTCCACCCGACGGACCGGCTGGAAGTCTGCGCTGCAGACGGCGTTGCGCACCTACTCGACGGGCGGAACTGCGCACGCGAAGCTCGCGGCGTCGTTCGGGTCGCCGGTCCCGTCGTAGACGGCGACCTGCGGGTACGGGCAGACGGGGCGGGTCATGGTGACGGCGTCATCCTCGCCCAACTTGGTCGCGAGCAGGCGCCCGGGCGCCTGTCCGTCCTCCACCCAGGCGCGGATCGCCTCGACCCAGTCGACGCGGTCGGGCCCGGGGCCGCCCGCGCAGTGGAGCACCCCGGGCAGCATGTAGAGCCGGGCGTAGTCGCGCGCCGACGGGTCGCCCGCCTCGAGCCGCTCGTAGTAGTCGATGGTGCCGAGCGGCGGGAGGGCGAGGTCGGACCAGCCGGTCCAGTAGATGATGCGGCCGCCGCCGTCCCGGAACCGGCTCAGGTCGGTGTCGGCCGCGTTGAGGATCGCGGCCGTCGCGGCGACGTCTTCCTTCCAGGTCGAGAAGTCGTACTCGGTGTAGTCCCAGTCGGGATCACCGAAAACGAAGTACTTGAAGAGCTCGGTCCCGAAGCCGTACTGCGCGCTCCGCCCCCCCGCCGGGGCGACCACCCACCAGTTCCAGCCGCCGTAGTCGTGCTCGCCGCCGTAGTTGAACCCGGGATAGATCCGCTCGCCGTTCAACGCGGGGCCGTCGTAGACGGTCCTGACGGCGGCGAGCTGCGCCGCGGTGACGCAGCCGTCGGCGGGGCGGTCGCCGGCGCAGCGCGGCAGCTCGGCGGGGTCGAACCCGCACCGCCGCGGATCCGTCATCATGCCGTCTTCGACCCCGTCGTCGGCGTCGCAGGCGGCGAGGATGCTCGACCCGAGCAGCTCGAGCGCGGCCGGGGTCAGCACCGGGGCGTCGAGATCGCCGTCCGGGTAGATGGCCTGCTGGTTCTGCAGGAACCCGGCGGTGATCCCGGTCCAGTCGTAGGCCGGCGCAGCGGCCACGATGCCGTCGAAGTCGTCCGGGTAGCGCTGCGACTCGACCATCCCCTGACCGCCGCCCCGCGAGCACCCGACGAAGTAGTCGTAGTCGGACGGCCGCGCGTAGTGGTGCGCGATGATCGACTTCGCGGTCTCCGCCGTCAGGTGGACGGCGCGGTGGCCGAAGTTCTCCTGCCGCTCGGGATGGTCGAGCGCCCAGCCGGCCGAGCCGCCGTTCCCCGTGTGCCCGGTGTCGGTCCCCGCCGTCGCGTAGCCGCGCTCGAGGGGGCTGCCGCCGTGGGCGTAGAGCTGCGAGCGCGCCTGGTTCTGCACGCTCCCCACGAAACCGCCCCCGCCCCCCATCAGGAACCGGCCGTTCCAGTCGTCGGGCAGCAGCAGCTCGAAGTTGATCTCGGTCTCGATGACCCCCCTCACCCGGCAATGCGCCGGGAGGCCCGCCTCGGCCACGCGCTCGGCCGAGCCGATGCGCAGGTCGATGAGCTCCAGCGTCGTCAGGTCGGCGCAGGCGTCCGCGGGACCCGCGGCGGGGGCCGCGCACACGGCCGCGGCGGCTGCGCCGGCGGCGGCCGCAAGAGTCACGAAGCCACGCCGGATACGGGACCGCGCCGAACGTCCGCCGCCGATTCCGGGCTTCCGCATGGTTCCCTCCCTGCCGTTCATCATCTTCGAAAAGCGCGCTGGGTGTCGCGATGGCCGGCCAAGCGGGCGCGCTGAGCTTCTTCCAGGCTCCGAAACCTGAACACGCCGCGCGGCCGGGGGCGCCGCGCGAACGAGCGATATCGCGCGCAGTGACGAACGAACCGTTCGAACCCGTCGTGCGGCCCGCGGCGCGCCGGAGCCGCGTTCATCTCCTCGATCGATCGAAAACGCTGAACCGCCATCCTACCCGCCCTGATCATCCGGCAGGTCGAAGCGTTCCCGGAGGGCCGCCGCGTCCTGCCGGTCGATGGCCCGCAGGGTTCCCTTCTTCAGCCGGTGAAGCGCCGCCGGCGTGGCGACACGCACGCGGACACCGTCGACCCGCCTCGTCTCCGCCTCCACCGATTCAAAGCTCGCGACCTCGCCGAGCCGGGTCATCACGTCCAGATACAGATCCCCGGCCGGCGGGTAGTACCGCACCGCCGGATAGTCGCCCAGCAAGTCGTCCGTACGGATGTCCTCGATCTCGGGGTCTCCTGCGAATGCGGCCCGCAGGGCGGCGCGGAGCCGCTCGATGTTCTCGGGCGCCGCCCGCACGAGCATGTCCACATCCTCGGTGGCGCGCACGACACCGTGAAATCCCATTGCCGTGGCCCCGATCAGCACGTAGTCGACCGCGGCCGCCTCGAGAGCGCGCAACAGGCCCACGAGCTCGCCGCGATCCACTGGACAAGCTTACCAGTACGGAAACCCCGGCCCCGGCCCCGGCCGCGACTGGCCGCGTCCCCGTCGAGGTTGCCGCCTCCACGGGCCGCGGCGCGGTATGATCCCAATCCGGCGGCAGCCGGTGGAGGGCATGATGAGACGACTACTGATCGCGGCGTGGCTCCTCGGGGCGGCGGGCGCAGCGCGGGGGCAGGAGCCGGTGGACCTGCTGCTGCGCAACGGCAAGGTCTTCGCCGCCGACGAGCTGCTCTCCACCTACTCTGCGGTCGCCGTGCGCAACGGCCGGATCGTGGCCCTGGGATGGGACGGCCTGACCGATCGCTACCGCGCGGCGCGCACCATCGACCTCGCGGGGCGGCTCGTGCTGCCCGGGTTCATCGACACCCACATCCACATCAGCGGCGACGCCGAGCGCTGGGTCGATCTGTCGGGGCTCGAGAACCTGGCCGAGCTGAAGGGCCGGGTCACCCGGAAGGCGGAGCAGCTCGGGGCCGGCGAGTGGATCACCGGCTACGGCTGGTCGGAGGACGAGCTGGCCGAGCAGCGGCGGCCGCTGCGGTGGGACCTCGACGACGCGGCGCCCGCCAACCCGGTGGTCCTGACCCGCGCCGGCGGCCACAGCTCGGTCGCCAGCTCGCTGGCCCTCGAGGCGGCGCGGCTCGCGCCGAGTTCAGAGACCCCGCCGGGGGGCATCATCGAGGTCGACGACGCGGGGCGGATGAACGGCATCCTCCGCGAGGGGGCGCAGGGGCTGGTGCGCCGCCTCGTGCCCGACCCGACGCGGGACGAGCTGCAGGCGAGCTTCGTCGAGAACCTCCGCGGCCTGCTCGGGCTCGGCGTCACGAGCATCATCCAGGCCGGGGTCGACATCGCGGGCTTTGCCGACTGGGAGGCGGCCTACGCGGCGCACCGGGGCGAACTGCCGCGGGCCGCGGTGCAGCTTCGGGCGCCGCCGGACCCGCAGCGGGCCGTCGACATGCTCGACCGGTTCGGCCGCAAGACCGGCGACGGCGACGCGTGGCTGCGGGTCGGTCCCCTGAAGTTCTTCGTCGACGGCGGCTACACCGGCGCCGCCGCCTGGACCCTCGAGCCCTACCGGGGGCAGCCCGGCTACTACGGCAGCGGCCCCCTGATCGACGAGGCGGGGCTGTCCGCCATCTCCAGCGCCGCCCACGAGCGGGGCTGGCAACTGGGGTTCCATGCCATCGGCGACGCCGCGATCGCGATGACCGTCGACGTGTGGGCGCGCATGCTCGCGGCGTCGCCCCGCGCCGGCCACCGCCACTATCTGAACCACTTCACGGTGCGGCCGCCGGCCGAGACGATGCGGCGCATGGCGGACTGGAACATCCACGTCGCGCAGCAGCCCAACTTCACGTACACCCTCGACGGCCGCTACGCCGAGCACCTCGACGGCGAGCGCTACGCGACGAACAACCCGCTGCGGTCGCCGATGCGGCACGGGGTCGTGGTGGCGCTGGGCAGCGACATCCTGCCCATCGGGCCGATGGTCGGGCTGCAGGCGGCGGTGACCCGCCGGGGGATGGGCGGCGCGGTGGTCGGCCCCGGCGAGGCGCTGTCGATGCCCGAGGCCATCGTCGGCTATACGCGGCTGGCCGCCCACCTGACCTTCGAGGAAGACGAGAAGGGCACGCTCGAGGTCGGCAAGCTCGCCGACCTCGTGGTGCTGTCGCAGGACCTGTTGACCATCGACCCGGAGCGGACGACGGACACCGAGGTCGACCTGACGGTGCTCGGCGGGCGCATCGTCTTCGAACGCTGACGAGCCGGGCGCCTTTACCGACTTGTCGGCGATGGGATGAGGATTCGTTCGATCTCCCTCGGTTCGAATTTCGTCAGGCCGCCCGCATATGTGCGTCCGGCAGACGTGCAGACGTTCTGCTGAAGCCAGTTGGCCAGCGCATCGAGAGTACCGGCGGCCAACGGCTCGCGCGGGTAAATGCCGTGGGCGATGTTCAGATGCCGGGCGCCGCACGGGTTCCGTACGAAGGCCGGCGGGCGACGCGCCATGTAAGTGCACAGCAGCGGGGCCGGATCGCGCAACTCGACGGCCCACCAGGCGCGCCGGTTGCCAGCAATGTAGGACTTGTCGGCGCGCATGCTCTTGGCCCAGCGCAGAAAGCTCCGGACCTGGGCCTGCGCTGCATCGCCGAGATCGACCAGATCTACCGGCAGGTCAATCACCCGCCGAAGCGCATGCGTCGATGAAAGCGTGGGTGCTGCATCGAACAGCTCCCTCGCCCTGGTGACGGAGGGGACGAGAACGGATTCCGGCAAGGCGCCCGGATAGCTGCCGGCAATCCACACGGTGTTGCAGCCCGTGACCTGTCCGCGGTGCACGCGGCACAGCTCCCCCAGCTCGATGTGCCCGCCCGGCGCCCGCCTGGCCGGGCGCAGCAGGGGAGACCATCGCCGCGCCGCGTCGAGCCGGGACCGGGGGACGGAGCGACCGCCCTGGAGCGCCCCCAATGCCGCCGGCGTCTCGACCGAGCGGAGTCGGATGTGGCTGGCCCGGTGCCCGACCCGAAAACAGGAGATGGCGCCGGTCACGTCCGAGCCGGGGAACGGCGTCGCGGTGGGAGCCATGACGTGCAGAGACAGACCGCCGAGAACATCCATGAAGGCCCTGCGGACAACATCGCCGTAGTTCACGTCAAGCCATTCCGCCGAGGTGATGAACGCGCCGTAGTCGCCGGGTCTGGCGAGACAGCAGGTCTTCAGCAGGAAATGGACGTGCAGGCCGGCGAGGCGGCTCGCCTTCAGACCGAAGGCGGCGGCAGTGGTGGTCAACCAGTCCTTCTCGGCCGGTGGGAGGTCATGGTGCCGGACATACGGTGGATTACCGATGTAAAGCGTGCGTCCGTCAACCGCGGGAAGATCTATCGTCCGATAGTCGTCGACGCGCAAGATCAGTCGATCCGCCATGCCGAGCGCGGCGGCATTCGCGCGCAACACCAGGGCGGCCAGCGGGTCCGACTCTACCGCGACCAACTCGGCGCGGGGAAAGGCCCGCCCGGACGCGAACAAGAAGCGGCCGGATCCAGCGCCGGGGTCGACGACGCGCTGCGGCGTGCCCTCCGAGGAGGCCCACGCGATCATGGACTCGACAATCGGCGGGGGGGTGTAGACCGCACCCTGCCGTCGTCGGGTTTTCGGAGACCGCAATCGACAGAAGGCATCACCGAGCGGATCGGCCCCGCCCGCGATCGCGCCGGCGATCTCGCTGACACGAGCCGGGAACGGAAGCGAGATCTGTCTCGCGCCGGTGCGGCCCCGGGGCGACGGGGAACCCGCGACCGCCGCGGCAAGCGCCGCCAGATGTTCTTCGGTCGTCGGAATCAAGGCATGTCCTCCGCGCTGAGCGTCGATCGAGTCCCCGGCACGGGAGACGCTCAGAATCGGAACAGGCGGTTCACCTTGACGATGAACGCCCGGTTGCTGAACGCGGGGAACCGCGACATCTCGGTGTTCCGGTCCTCGTTGAAGACGACGAAGAGCTCGCTGCCGGGCCGGTACTCCCACCGGAAGCGGATGTTCGCCGACACCCGATTGAGGCGCGAGTTGTATTGCACGAGCGCGCTCGCGAACATGAGGGGGGTCATCGTATAGGTCGTCCGCGTGCCGACCAGGTTCGTGGTGAACGCGCCCTGGGGCAGATCGATCCAGTTGATCGACCACGACGGCTCGACGGAGAACTGGTCGGTGATGGTGACCCGGCCGCGGCTGACCCCGAGGGTGGTCTTCCGCCCGCCGTAGAAAGAGCCGTGCTCGGCCGTGACGTTGGCCGAGAATCGGCGCTGCTGGCCGAAGTTGTAGCCGAGCCGCAGGTTGGTGAAGTCGTAGCCGGCGACGGGAATGGTCACGTCCGGCGCGATGGGGAAAGGCTCGGGCAGGAACTCGTACGACTTGACGGCGCCGACGCTGAGCTGGTCGCTGTTCTCCCACTCGACCGTGAACAGGCCGGTGGCCTCGCGCGTCTCGACGTCCCCGTTCAGGTTCTCCACGTAGGCGAGCGAGCCGACGCCGACGAAGCGCCGCACCGCTCGGATCGACGCGGGGCGGGGGCTGAAGCGCAGCTCGGCGAAGCTGCGCCGCATGTCCCGCCGCCGCACGAACCCCGCCTCGGGGTTGAAGTGCTCCCCGACCAGCAGGTGCTCGAGCTGCGCGCCGTAGCGGTCGCCCAGGTACTCGAGGTGCCCGCGGTAGCTGGTGTCGTCGCCGGTGAGGTCCTCGGTGCGGGTGCGGGCCCAGTGGGTGTTGACGGTGAGGTCGTCGTAGAAGCCGAAGGCGCCGTCGACGCCGTACGCGTCGTTCGACCCGTCGCTGACCCGGCTGCGCGACCGACCGGCGAACAGGGCGCCGACGCTGCTGCGCCGCAGGACGTCACGGCGGGCCCGCAGCACCGTGAAGTTCGTCGGCCGGACTCCCGGCGAGCCGTCGTCGGCGCCCAGCTCGCCGGCCTGGATGTTGAGCGCGCCGAGGGTCCAGGGGCCGACCCGGCCGGTCAGCCGCCCCCCCGTCCGCAACGGCACCTCCCGCGTCCCTTGCAGGCCTATGCGCCGGCTGTAGAAGAGGATCGGCGTGTCGCTCACGCCGGCGAGCCGGCCGCTCGTGGACGCGCCCCCGAAGCCGAACACCCCCTGGTTCTCCAGAAAGAACTCGCGCTTCTCGGGGAAGAACAGGCTGAAACGGGTCAAGTTGATCTGCTGCTCGTCCGCCTCGACCTGCGCGAAGTCGGGGTTGGCGGTGAAGTCGGCGGTCAACCCCTGGGTGATCCCGTACTTGACGTCGAGGCCCAGATCCCCGCCGAGGCCGCTCGCCGCCGGCGCCGCCGAGGCGGCGGCGGTGACGTCCCCGATGACGTACGGCTTCACTTCGACCAGGCGCGACGCCTCGGGGGCGTCGATGCCCACCAGGGTGGCGGCGAGCGACGCGCGGAAGTGCCCGCGCAGGCCCTGGGCGGCCGAGAGCGGCGTGAGATAGGACGATTCGTTGCGCCAGCGGTTGACGCGCCGCGCCTGGAAGCCCCAGATCTGCGGGCCCGCCCCGGGATACCGGAGCGACTTGAACGGCAGCGCCGTCTCCATCGTCCAGCCCCCCTCGAATCGGCTGACCGCCACGTCGTAGACGGGATTCCAGTCGATGTTGAGCTGCGACTCGTTGGTCAGCTCGGCGTCGAGCCGGCCGCCCACCGCCGAGACCTCGAACAGCACCCCGTTGCGGCGCGAGTAGAACGGGTCGAACGACCACGCGAAATTGTCGTCGCGCACGATGCGGGTGTTGTCGCGCCGCATCTCGCTCGCGATGATGCGGTCCGGCCGCGTCTCCCAGCACCGGGCGACCACGTAGACGTGCTCGCGGTCGAACAGCAGCCAGACCTCGGTCTTCTCCGAGGCCGGCGCCCCCTCCGCGGGGTCGTTCTGGATAAAGCCGGACATCGACTCGATGCGGCCGTAGACCGCCTCGTCGAGCCGGCCGTCGATGCGCAACGGCGTGTCGAGGCGGACCGCGCGCACCGTCACCCCGCCCGCCGCATCGCGGGCGATGACGGCGGGGGGGACGGGCGGCGGGGGACCGAAAATCTGCGGTCCGGCCCCGGCCGGGACGGGCTGGGCGGCGCCGGCCGCGGCCAGGAGCAGGCCCGCCAGCAGGCCGAAAGCTGCTATACTGACGACCTGTCGTCCGTGCGCCCTTAGCTCAGCTGGATAGAGCGTCTGGCTACGAACCAGGAGGCCGCAGGTTCGAATCCTGCAGGGCGCGCCATTACCCCTTCCCGCCTGTTCCCCCGAACACCTAAAAGCGCCCGTAAATACTGGCATTTCTGTCACCCGACGATCCGTATCGTTCCGCACTATTCCCACAGATTACCACAGCGTGCGTGGTAGAATACGTGGGATATCGGCGGGGGGAGAATCGGTTCATGGGGAAGCTCACGGCCGCCAGGGTGCGCGCGTTGACTGCGCCGGGCCGCTACGGCGACGGCGGAACGCTGCACTTGGTCGTCTCGCCCCGCGGAACCAAGTCCTGGGTCCAGCGGGTGGCCATCGGCGGCCGGCGCCGCGACCTCGGTCTGGGCGGGTGGCCGGCCGTGCCGCTCTCCAAGGCCCGGCAGCGGGCTCTCGCCAACCGCGCCGCGATCGCCGACGGGCGCGACCCGCTCGCCGGGAAGCGCCGGCCGGAGACCCCGACCTTCCGGGAGGCCAGCCGGCGCGCCCTGGAGTTGAACCGGCCGCGCTGGCGGAACCCCAAGACGGCCGACAACTGGACGGGCTCGCTGGCGAGGTACGTGTATCCCGCCTTCGGCGATCTGCGCGTCGACCAGATCGGCCGCGAAGATGTGCTGCGCGTCCTGACGCCCCTCTGGACGGCCAAGCCCGAGGTTGCCCGCAAGGTCCGACAGCGCATCCGCGCGACGCTGGCCTGGGCTCAGGCCCACGGTTACGTCCACCGCAACCTCGCCGGCGAGGCCATCGACGGCGCGCTGCCGAGGATGCCGGCCGTCAAGGCGCACTTCCGAGCCTTGCCGTACCGGGAGGTCCGGACGGCGCTGGAGACCATCGCTGCGTCGCGGGCGTCGACGGCCGCGAAAGCGTGCCTGCGGTTCACGGTGCTGACCGCTTGCCGGTCGGGCGAGGCCCGCAAGGCCACCTGGTCCGAGATCAACCAGGATGTCTGCGAGTGGCGCATCCCGGCGAGCAGAACGAAGACGGGCATCGAACATCGCGTACCGCTCTCGGATCCTGCGGTGGACGTACTGGAATCCGTCCGGCCGTTGCGCGGCCGGGCGGACTTGGTGTTCCCGTCGCCGTCGAGGCCGTCCAAGCCGCTGAGCGACATGACGTTGACGAAGCTCCTGCGGGACATCGGGCTGGCGGACCGCGCGACCGTGCACGGGTTCCGCACGTCTTTTCGAACGTGGACCAGCGAGCAGACCAGCGTGCCGCACGCCGTGGCGGAGATGGCGCTGGCGCATCGGGTAGGTTCCGACGTGGAGCGGAGCTACGCACGGTCCGATCTGTTCGAGAAGCGCCGCGACCTGATGGACGAGTGGGCGACGTACGTGACGGGCGGCAGCGCGAAGGGGGTGCGCCTGCACGGATGACTCGCTGCGAACCGCCCGGGCTCGGCGCGTTGTCGCCGCGCGACGGCGGGGTTGCGCCGGGGTTACCTCAATGGTATTATCGGGGAAACCAACAAGGTGATCCATGACAACGACGCCGACGGATCGATTGTTGACACGTGCGGAGGCGGAGCTGTGCACCGGCATCGGGCGGAGTGCACTGTACCGCGCGATGCGTGAGGGCCGGTTCCCCGAGCCGTTTCAGGTTGGTCCGGCATCCGTTCGATGGCCGCGGTCCGTCGGGCGGGCCGGCCAACGTGTAGTTGCGGTCCAACTCGGCGTTGATGGCCTGCAGCGCCGCGGTTCGATTGCTGTCCGTTTCGGCTGTGGCGAAGCGTTTCCAGGCCGCGGCGGCGGCCGTGGGCCAAGGTTCGCCGGCGTCCCGCGGGATGTCCCATTCGTCCCACGACCGCCCGAGCGCCGTGTTCAGGTCGTTGCGGAGCGGCTCCAGCGTTTTCTGCCACCGCTCCCAGATGATATCGATCTCCGCGTTGTTGGCGATGGACTTGAGCGTGACGTGCGGCACGCGCTCGTAGACGAACCCCTGCCGGATGTCGCCCCGCGTGGGCGTCTCGGACGGGGTGGTGCGGGCAACTTCGGCTTCCTTCCGCTGTCCCTCCGGGCTGTCGGCGAGCAGGTAGTGCGGGTAGCGCGCGCCCATGACGCGGGCGCGGGCGAGCGCCAGGGCGACGCGGGACGTGTCGATGGTGATCCAGCGGCGGCCCCACTGCTCGGCGACGTAGGCAGTGGTGCCGGACCCGCAGGTGGGGTCGAGGACCAGGTCGCCGGGGTCGGTGGCCATGAGAATGCAGCGTTGAATAACCTTCACATTTGTCTGTACTACAAACACCTTCTGATCTGTGAAAGCACCCGTTTGCGTATCACGCCATACCCCCGTTTGCTCTGCAACCGGGAAATCAGAAAGGAATCTCACGTACGCCAAACTGTTCTCGGATGGCACACCCAAACGATCCGCACGACCGAGGCGAGCAAGTCCTTCGACTGGAGTAGTCCAATGTCGCGCATGGCCCGGACGAAAAATATGGTGACGGTATGCAAACTCGACGGATCCAGCAGGGGTTGCGCCTTGCGACGTGATATCACCGTGCCGGTAGATTACGTGACCGGCTCTCACCAGCTCCTCGACTGTCCTTTTCGTATCGGATATAAGGCATCTCGATCCATCCGATAACTGGACGCGAGAATAGCGCCCACCGATGTCGTCATCCAGCGTCCGGGAGCGAAACAGTTGACGATACTTGACAGCCAATCGTGAGCACGCATACCAGAGAATACAATCGCTGTCCCTGCCCAGCGTTCCAGCTACAAGGTTAGCGGTAACTCTGAACCTAATCTCGGAGAGGAAATTCTCCTCTCCGAACACCTCATCCATCAACGCCCGCACCCGGTGGACGTTCTCGTCCCCGATCTGCACGAAGATGCTCCCGCTCTCCGTCAGGAGCTCCCGCGCCACGGTCAGGCGGTCGCGCAGGTACGTCAGGTACGAATGAATCCCGTCCCGCCACGTGTCGCGGAACGCCTTCACCTGTTCCGGCTCGCGGCTGATGTGCTCGGCCTTGCCGTCCTTGACGTCGCGGCTGGTGGTGGACCACTGGAAGTTCGAGTTGAACTTGATGCCGTAGGGCGGGTCGAGGTAGATGCACTGCACCTTGCCGCGCAGGCCCTCGCGCTCGGCCAGCGACGCCATCACCTGGAGGCTGTCGCCGAGGATCATCCGGTTCGACCAGTTGGCGTCGTGCCGGTAGAACTCGGTCCGGGCATCGTCGCTCGGCAGCCCGTTGAAGTCCGCGAACAGGTCCGGCTGTCCGTTGCCGGTCTCGCCTCCGCCAGCCTTGCGTTCGCGGGTGTGCCGCTCCAGGTCGTCGATGAGCACCTTCGGGTGCACCTTCTCTTGGATGAAGAGGGGCGCCGCCTGCACCATCAGCTCCGATGCCCCAAGTACGTCCTTGCCGCGCCAGACGAACTGCGGGTCGAGGTCGCGATTCCGGCGTTCGAACGCGACGCCGATCGGATCTTGGTCGTTTCGATCCAGCACCGACTCGAATTCGGCCGTCGGAATGTTCTTCCGTGAGGCGGCACCGTGCTTCAGCGTCTCGATCTTCTTCGAACCGGTTGCCATGCTCGCGCTCTCTATCCGTTCACGACTGATTCGATCGTCTGCTCGAAGGCGGTACCCACCGCCGTATCGAAGTCCGTCTCCATCTCGTACACGTCCTTCAGCTCGGCGAACGCCCAGCGTCCGTACACCTGCAGACGATTGACGCTTGGAATCCAGTACGTCTTCATCGTCGCCGCTTTGACCTTGGCGTCCTCGCGCCGGTACCCCTTGACCTCGATCACGAGGCGGAGCAGGTCGTCCGCCCCGCGCCCGTCGTCAACCAGCACTACGAAGTCGGGCAGGTACTTCCGGCTTTCCGAACCGAAGCGGTACGGGACTTCTAGGCCGAGGTTCTGGTTCTTGACGTAGGCGCTCACGAGCGGATGTGCTTCGGCGACCCGGCAGAACTCCGGTTCCCACCCGGCGTCGCAGATCGCCCAGTTGACGTGGCAGCGATCTGCAGCCGTTTCCCAGCGAATCTTCTTCGAGGTCGTGAAACGCACGTGGCGCGTCGAACCCTCCGGGTTGTAGCCGTCGAGTACGGCGGTGATCGGTCGGCTGCCCCGGTGTGCCTCGACGATTCCGTCAGTGATCCGCTGGCACGCCATGTCCGCCAGTTCCAAGAACATCAGTTGCGCCGGGTAGGTCCCCCCTACGCACTCCAAATGTTCCTCAAGCCACAGGCTCGTCATCCGCTTCAGCTCGCCGAACAGGTACAGCCGCGGGTCTTCGTTCGGATCGCGCCAGTGCTGTTCCAGCAGATGTTTCGTCAGATGGTAGAGGAGCGTGTTCCGCCGAAGTCGATTCGTGTGCACCAGCGTCAGGTCCACACCTTCGCCGATCACGCCCTCGTTGCGGACCTGCGACGGGCCGACCAGCTCCGGCGTGAGCCTCAACGTCGAATCTTCGTCGAACTCGGCGGTCAGCCGGTCGTTCGGAAGCTCGACCCGGTATCCCTGCACCCGCGGGAACCGGATCTCGCACGCGTCGCGCTCGGGCGTCACGGCCTTGACCTGTACAGTCTCGCGGGGCGGCTGCGGCGGTGCCACGACCGGCTTCGCCGTGAAGTCGAACGGGATACCGAGCACGTCGGCGTACTCGACGTCGAAGTGCCCGGTCTTGTCGTTGAGGTGGTACGACTGCCGCCGCAGCGCGCGTCCCACGATCTGCTCGCACAGCAGTTGCGTTCCGAATGCCCGCACGCCCAGAACGTGCGTCACGGTGCGCGCATCCCAACCCTCACTGAGCATGGAAACGGATACGACGCACCGGATCTGCTCTCCCATCCGGTCGGCAACGCCTACGGTGTTGACTACCTCGCGCAGCAGATCCTCGTCCGAGAGCCGCTCGGCCTGCTGGCGGTTGCCCGTCCGTTCGATGATCTCGCGCCGGAACCGGTCGATTTCGTCGGCGGCCGCGTTACGGAAGTCCTTGCTGAGCGCGTCCCCCGAGTCGAGCTGCTCGCTGTCGATCAGCAGCGTGTGGGGCCGCGACAGCGGTGCGCCGCTCTCGTCGAAATTGCTGAACAGCGGCAGCCGGCCTTGATCGAGACTGGTCGAACCGTCTTCGTGCTTCCGGTGGAAGCCGGAGATGTAGTCGTAGACCAGCTTCGATGTCGCCGTGTTGTTGCAGACCACGATGAAGCAGGGCGGCACCCGGATTCCCGCTTCCCACCACTGCTCGAACGTCTGCCGGTAGTGCTCGTACAGTGCGTGCAGGGCCGTCAGCAGCTTCGTCGGCAGCCGGAGGGGGTCGGCGGAGGTCCGGCCCCGCTTCTTCTTCGGCATCTCCTTGCCGATGTGCTTCCAGAGCTCCCGGAAGATCGGCATCTCGGTGCCCGGGATGTTGTCCGCCACGGGTACCCGCGGCAACTTGACGATCCCGCATTCGATGGCGTCCATCAACGAGAAGTCGCTGGCTGTCCACGGGAACAGGGTTCCTTCCGCGTAGCCCGACCCCCGCAGGAAGAACGGCGTCGCCGACAGGTCGACGACCCGCTGAATACCGAGCTTGCGCTGGACCGCCTCCAGCCCGGAAATCCAGATGCGGGCCTTCTCGACGTTCTTCTTTGCCTCTTTCCGATCGTCGCCCTTGAGCTCGCCCTCGACGGATTCGTCGGGCTTCTCGCGGTAGCAGTGGTGCGCCTCGTCGTTCAGGACGAGCACCCGTTTCAGGCCCATCAGCTCCGACATCACGCGCTGGAGGATCTGCCCGTCGGTCTCGCGTGTGTCGAGCGGCGCTCCGCGCCCTTGCAGGAACGCGCGTCCGCCCTTCGACAACGCGAGCGTCTCGCGGCGCTGGAAGGCGTGGTAGTTGGTGATGACGATCCGTGCCTTCTCCAAGTCGCGGAGCATGTCGCTCGGGACCAGTTCCCGGCTTGCATAGTAGCTGTCGGGGTCGTTCGGCTGGAGAACCCGCAGCCGCTGCCGGATCGTCACGCCGGGGGTAACGACGAGGAAACCGCGCGTGAACCTCGGGCTGCCGGGCCGCCGGACCGCGTTCACCGTCTGCCACGCGATGAGCAGCGCCATCACGGTCGTCTTCCCCGCGCCCGTCGCCAGCTTCAGCGCTATGCGGTTCAGAACGGAGGCTTCATCGGCTGTCGCCCGGTTGTTGGCGTCCTCCAGGTGGTCGAGGTACTCGCGGTCGGCTTTTCCCGCCTTCGGTGCGACCTCCGTCAGCCAGATCAGCGTCTCGACGGCCTCGACTTGACAGAAGAACGGTCGGATGTCGCCGAAGGCGTGGCTCCGCCAGTGGCGCAGCAGGCGTGCGGTCTCGGGTGTCACGCGCCAGGCGCTCTCCGGTAGGGTCCTCCAGCGGTCGACCGCTTGACGCACGCCGTTGATGAACCGGGTGAGGTCGTACTGCTGGTCGGCGGTCGCGATCGCCTTCGCGGTCTCGTCGGTGACGAGCCTCAACTGTTCTCCGTGGCGTTTCCGCGGTTTCGGAATCGGCGAGACGTAGGCCGACGGTCGACGGTTGTCGACGATGCGGTTCGTCGGTCGGTTGTTCTCGTCCAGTTCCCAGTGATGCCGCGGGTACTCGTACGGCGAGTTCACGATCGGGCGGTCGTAGAACCGGTCCTCCGTGCCGGAGGCTTCGGTCGCCGAGGCTTCGGTCGGCGGGCTGCCGTTCTGCATGACGGGTCGGGGTGAGGCTGCTGCGGACCGAAATAGGGCCGTGGTCGTTTCGGATCGAAGTGTAGACTCGTCGGGTCTTTGGATCTGATTCAGCGCATCAGTGTCCCACCGACCTACAGCGGTGCAGCACGACGAGCTTGGGTTTCTGCCTCGGCCGCGTACGACGTTGTCTCGGTCACGCCGTCGTCACGATACCACGTGGCGTCCGCCCGTTCGCTCCGTCAGCAGCCCGTCGTCGGGCGTGGACCGATCATGGCCCCGACGACGACTCCGACGATCTCCCAGTCCGAGGTCGTCTTGTCGATCACGAGCGGTTGGTGCTCGGGGTTGCTGCTGCGCGGCTGGAGCTCGATGCGGTCCTCGGCCGCGCGGTGGAAGCACTTCAGCGTGATCTCGTGCCCGATCCGGGCGATCACTACCTCGCCATCGGGTGGGTCGGGGTTCCGCTTTACTGCGACGATGTCGTTCGACCTGTACCCGATGCGGTCCATGCTGTCGCCGTGCACGACCACGTAGAGATCCGCCTGTGGGTGCAGTCGCTGGGCGAGGTCGTCGGGGATCCGCCAGGCGGCCTTGCTCTCGTCGGCCAGGATCGGCGTTCCAGCGGCCACCTCGGGTAGCTCGTCCGGGTCGAACACGGGCGTTCCCTCCCGCAGGAGCTGGATGCCGCGGTCGAGGCCGGGGGTGAGCTGGATCCAGCCCTTCCGCTCGAGGGCCTGCAGGTGATAGGCGATCGCCGACTTCGAGACGAGCTTGAGGGTTCGTCCGAGTTCCGACCGTGACGGGGGCATCCCGTGCGTCCGGATGTGGTTCCGGATGTGGTCGAGGACCTCCTGTTGCCGCTCGGTGAGCTCCGTCCCTCGCATCTTCGCTCGACAGGGGTTGACAAGCTCGTCCGGTACTGGTCCAATCACCCCTACGGTCCGACTGACCCGGTGGTCCGGTCGGCCCGGTTCCAAGTTTACCACGGAGGTACCTCCCGTCAGGGGCCGGTCATGCGCACGAAGCTGTTGCGGTGCAGAGACGACGTGACGGTTCAGCTCGTCTACCCGTCGACGCTCGAAGAGTACCGGCAAGTTCTCGACGCGGTCGGCGGTACCGCTCCGGCGGTCGCGAACGGCGAGTCGGACTCCGTTGCGGCCGCATCCCGTCCGGGGAACGCCGGCTACGTGGTCACGGCGGCGCAGCAGCGCCATCTGTGGGGTCTTGCCGACTTGACGGTGTCCGGCCGCGCCGTTCCCGTGGACGAGATTCGGGCGTTCGACCTGCTCCACGACGCGGCCGTCCATCCCGACAGGGCGACCGAGCTGTTCCCCGGCCGGTCTGCCGAGGTCGTTTCGGCTTTGGAAGCCCGCACGCCCGGCGGTTCGTGGTTCGACGCGGTGCGTGGTTTCCTCTCGCCCGGCGTGCGCGTCGATCAAGCTGTCAGCGCGCTCGACGGTGCCGGCCTTCCCGGTGCCGTTCGCGAGGCGCTCTCGGACGGACTGACCGAAGCGTTTCAGCCCGGCGCCAGGCTAGCCGAGGAGGAGTTGGACCGGGTTCGGGTGCTGCTCGATCTGCCGTGGACGAAGTGCGAGCCCCAGCGGCTCGACACGGAACACGTCGCGCAGGTTCTGCGCTGCACCCACGCCGCCCTCGACGGCGTACAGGCCCGCATCCTTCAGTACCTGGGGTCGTGTCCCGAAGCGCGCGACCTGCTCACCTTCGAGGGGCCGTGCTCGTTCCGTCGCGCGGAGGCGGACGCCTTGCCTGCCCTCGTCGTTCGCCCGGGATGGGCTCAGGCTCGCGCCTCTGTCCTCTGCCTTGCCGGTCCCCGGGGGACCGGCAAGACGTCGCTGGCGCACGCGATCGCGGAGGCCCTCGGCCGGAAGTCCGTCAGTGTGTCCCTCGACGGCGAGGCGACCAAGCGGCAGATTCTGGGGTCGTCTCGCCGCACCCCTGGCTGCGTGGTCGACGGCCTGCGCGACGCCAAGGTGAACAACCCTGTCTTCATCCTCGAGGGGATCGACTAGGCGGGCGACGATGACGAGGATCCCCACCCGCTGCGCCACGTCTTGGACCCGTCGGGCCGCGAGGCGTTCAAGGACGCGTACCTCGCCGTTCCGCTTGATCTCTCCGGGGTCCTGTGGATCGCAACGGCGACCGATGTCGGCGCGATTCCCGCGATGGTGCGGGACTGCCTGCACGTCGTCGAGCTACCGGCGTACACCGAGCAGGAGAAGTTGGCGATTGCACAGGAGCATCTGTTGAAGCGTCCGTTCGACGATCCTCTGCCGACGTCGGCGGGCATTCTGGCGCTCGAGCCCGAGGCCTCGGCCGCGTCGGCGGGATCCGCCTCGTCGCTCTCTAGTCCGGCCGAGCCCGTGGCCTGTCCGACCGTGGTCGTCGATCGCGTCGTTTCTTCCATCGAAGAGTTGAGAGCGCTGTCGGCGGGCTCGCCGACGGAGGGGAACGGCGCGGGCGAGCCGTGGCGCACGGCCGCGTCCCGGGGCGACATCAGCTTCGAGCCAGAGGCGATCCGCCGGGTGATTCGGGACTACACCAGTGAACCGGGCGTGAATGACCTGAAGGGATGCCTCACCGAGATCTGTCGTCAGGTCGCGCTGCGCCGGTCGCCGGAGGCCGAGGGGCCGGACATGGTCACGTCGGGTCTCGTCCCCATGCTCTTGGGGGATGGTTCCGTCGACCCGCTGCCGATGGCCGTGAGGGCGGCCATCGAGACCGAACGGGTGCGGTTGTCGGCCGACTCGAGCGGTAGCTCTTCCCTAACGAGTCCCTGGATCGAGTGGCTGGAGAATCTCCCGTGGACGAAGCGCAACGACGCCGAGATCGACCTGAAGCGCATCCGGCGAGTGCTGGACGCCCGACAGGCCGGGCTCAAGGACGCGAAGGCGGGGGTCATCGAGTACTTGGCCGCGCGCAAGCGCAACCCGAAAGGCACGGGCGCCGTTCTCTGTTTCCTCGGCCCTCCTGGGGTCGGGAAGACTTCGCTGGCGCAGTCCATCGCTCAGGCCATGGGGCGCGGGTACGTGCGGCTGCCGTGCGGCGGCCTCCACGACGACACGGACCTGCGGGGCCACAACCGCACGTGGTACAGGTCTCAGCCCGGCTCGATCCTCCGCGAGCTCCGGCGGGTCGGGTACAGAGACCCGGTCGTCGTGCTCGACGAGGTGGACAAGGTCGGACCCGCGCCCGCTGCGGTGCTCCTTGAGGTGCTCGATCCGGAGCAGCAGGGCCGCTTCCGCGACTCGTTCGTCGAGTTTCCGTTCGACTTGTCGGAGATTCTCTTCATCGCAACCGCGAACGAGTGGACGCAGATCCCGCCGCCGTTGCGGGACCGCCTTGAGGTCGTCCATCTGTCGGGCTACACCGAGGCCGAGAAGGTCGCCATCGCCAAGACGCATCTGGTTCCGGGGGAGAACAAGGCGGCGGGCCTGATGCCCACGCCGGTTCGAGTCACTGACGGCGCGTTGCGCCAGATCATCCGGGACTACACCAGCGAGCCGGGCATCCGGCAGCTCGCCCGGCGCATCAAGACCGTCTGTAGAAAGGTGGCGCTCGGCCGGGAGACCGGGGACCGATCGCTCGACCGCCAGCGCGTCACGGCCCGGGACGTCCGGCGGTGGTTCGGCGCCGACACCGGCGACGCCGAAGGCCTCGACCGTCTGCGGCGGCGACTCGACGCCCCGGCCATCCCTTCCGAGGTGCGGTCGAAGGGCCGTGAGGTCTCGGACCGCCTGTCGTCGTCCGGCTGGGCGTCGACGGATCCGGACTACGTCCGTTCCCGGGAGTACCTGGAGTGCCTTGCGGATCTTCCGTGGAACCTCCGCACTGTCAAGAAGGTCGACCTGGCCCAGGTGCGGGCGAAGCTGGACGAGCACCATACCGGCCTCGCCGGGGTGAAGGAACGCCTCCTCGACCACGTCGCGGTGCATGTGCTCAATCCTGATCTGCTGAATCCGGTGCTCTGCCTGAAGGGCCCGGAGGGGGTCGGCAAGACGTCGCTCGCCCACTCTCTGGCCGGAGCCCTCGGGCGCGTCTCCGCGCAGGTGAACTGCAAAGAGCTGGTGGACGCCGCGGCGTTGCTGGGTGACCCCAGGGGCGGGCCCGGCCGGGTCGTCACGGAACTGCGGCGTGTCGGCGCCGGGAATCCCGTGTTCGTCCTGGACGAACTCGACCGGCTCAGTGACCGCGGCGACCTCCCGAGCGCGGTGCTGGAGCTGTTGGAGCCTGGTCGGCGAGCCGCCTTCCGCGACCGCTACGTCGATCTGCACTTCGATCTGTCGGATGTCCTCTTCGTCGCGACGGCCACCGGTTCGCGGTCGGTGCCGTCGATGTTGCGCGAACGGCTCACCGTGGTGGACGTCCCGGGGTACACCCTGGAAGAGAAGCAGCTGATCGCGGTCGACCACCTGTTGCCGGCAGCGATCCGGTTGAACGGACTCGCCCGCGAGCATGTCGAGGTCACCGACGAGGCGCTTCGGTCCGTAATCCGCGGCTACGCCTGGGACAACGGCCTGTGGTCTCTGCTCGCCGAGCTCGACCTGTTGTGTCGGAAGGTGGCGCGCCGCCGGACCGAGGGAGATATGTCCAGGGCGGTGATCACGCCGGAGACGGTCGCGGAGACGCTTGGTGCACCGCCGGCGATCGAGACCGACATCGCGGATCGCATGCGGCTGCCGGGTGTCGCCGTCGGGATGGCATGGACGCCGCACGGGGGCGACGTTGTGTTCATCGAGGTCGCCCGGATGCCCGGCTCCGGGGAACTCATCCTGACCGGGTCGCAGGGCGACGTGATGAGGGAGTCGGCCAGAACGGCCCTGTCGTGGGTCCGGGCGAACGCCGGGCGCTACGGCGTGGACGCGTCGGCCTTCCGTGACACCGATCTGCACGTGCACGCGCAGTCGTCGGCTGCGGAGAAAAAGGACGGCGCTTCGAGCGGTGTCGCGCTGGTGGCCGCGCTGGTGTCGTCCTTCACCGGGCGGCCGGTTCGGCCCGATCTGGCCATGACCGGCGAGATCACGCTGTCCGGCCACGTCCTCCCCGTCGTCGGCATCAAGGAAAAGGTGGCGGGCGCGTGCCGGCGCGGGCTGACCCACGTGGCCCTGCCTCGTCAGAACGAGAAGCGCTTCGAGCAGGACGTCGGCGACGACGTGCGACGCCGGATCACGGTGCACTACGTGCGGCGGGTCGACGAGTTGGTCGATCTCGTCCTCCTCCCTGCGGAGGCGGCGAGCGACCGCCCGCTTGAGTCGGCTCTTTCCCGGCAGGCGGGGCGCTAGTGGTTCGGAGATCACGAGACATGGCCAGGAATTCCGTTTTCGCTCTCGGGTGGCGTCCGGTCGGCTCGCGTAAACGGCGCTGGCAGCTGCAGGACTGCCTCGACGTCGCCGAGGCGGCGCGTCTCGCGGCGGGCCTTGCGCGTTTCGACGGGGGCGGTCGCTGGCGGGTCTACGACATGGCGCTCGTGCCTGCGGAGGGCGGCACGGTCAAGCTCGTGCGCCGCGACGTGGTCGCGGAGGGCGTGGTCCGGCTGGACGTTCGGTGTGCTGGTTCTGCCGGAGTTGTCGACCGGTGAACTCGTCTTCATCTCGGGGGTTGCCCGTGGATCCTGTGTCCGTATACCGCGTCGGCACCGCAGGTGCCGATCTCTCGTACTTCTTCGCCGGCGAGGTGGCCGACTCTGACCTCTGCCGTGCCGTGTGGCTCGGCTGGCTCCCGCTGACGTTGCTGGACTTCGCCGGCCCGGGCCTCGCGTTGTCTGGTGATGTGTGGTTGACCGGGTCCTCGGCCGCGGCCGAGGATGGGCGTGGTCCCGCCCGTGGTGATGTCGTCACGCCTCAGGCCGCGGCCACTGAGTTGATCGCCCGCGACCGGTGCGGGCTGACTGCGTTCACGAGTTTTCCCCCCGCTCTCTGGCAGGACGGGTCGTTGTGGACATTGTCGCTCGGCGTCCTGGTCGCTGACGATCTCGTGGCGCACATCGGTCGCCTTCGTGCTGCTCACGTCGCCTTTCTCGCCAGTGTCGACGGGGTTGACGGAGTGGAGCGGGAGTGGGCGCTTCTCGACGCCCGCAAGCGCAGTCCGACCGGTGATTCGCCGGAGCAGCGCCGTTTCGGTCGGGCTCTTCTGGATCTGCAGGCGGTTCAACTCCGGCTTTGCCGGTTTCTTGAGGCGGTGGTCCGGATCGGGGCCTTCGACCCGGCGGTGGGCCGCTGATGCCTCGCGGTCTGTCTCCTTGGCGGGGCGTCGGGGTTCGCGCACGCCAGGCGCTCCTCATGGCGCGGTACGGGGTCGGCGAGGCCGTCGTTGAGGGAACGCCGGCGAACGAGCGCCACATCGCGGCCCGCTCCCAGCTTGAGCCCGCCCGACAGCGCCGCGACCGGGAAGAACAGCGGGTGCGGTACGCTGAGCGCGACCACACCGAGCAGCGTGACGTGTGCCGCCACCTGAGCGACGAATCTGCTGCCGTTCGGGCGGGCGAGGGCAGACCACCGCTGCCTACGACCGAGTGGTGGCGGCCCGGCGTCATGCGTGGGAGGCGGTTCGTGGCGGTGTCGAGCGCGAGGCACTCGTTGCGGGATCCCCGCTGGCGCGTCCGCCGGGAGTGCCGGCCATGATCGGTGTAGTACTGCACGGCTCCAGTGCTGGCTTGCTCTGGGCTCCTGTCAGAGTCGTTCCTCGGGCGGCTCGCCGGTGCGATGCTGTTGTGGCCGCGCGATGCGTGACCTCGGCGAGTAGTGGTGCGTCACCTGCTCCTCGACCCGGCGGTTCGCGCCTGGATCTTCGATCCAGCCGTGCGGTACTCACGACTTGTGCTGTGTCTTCCCACCCCCCCTGGATTCAGCCCGGCGTTCTCTCTGATGAACTGCTCGCTGGTCATGCCGATCCGCAGGGGAGCGCCGTGCACGTGGAGGACTCGCCCGGGCCCTTGGCGTCCATCCCGTCACACCTCGTCGCACTGCCTTGTCTCACGATCTGCGCTGGGTTCGCGTCGTGTTGCCCCCCGCCCTTGCTCGTCGAGCCTCCCCCGCCGGGGGGACGCCCGAGGGGGCGTCCCCAGGGGTGGACGCCGGCCGTACGCCCCCGCCCGACCCGCTTGCAGGCCATGCCAACCGGCAGGCTGACCTTCCCCCGACCGCGCAATCGGCCCGCCACAATCGACAATCTGGTAAGGCGCAACTTGGCTACCGTCGTAACTTCCCGATAGTCCGGTCGATTTCAGTCCTATTTTCATTGGCGAAAACCGATCGAGCACCCGGTAACCGAATACCAGCAGGCAAGCTCTGACGGCGGCGGGGTGCTGCTCAAGGCGGCCGAGCGGGTGTACGGCTTGGTCAAGGCGTTCGCAGGATGTCTGACCGACAAACGCGCCCCGGAGAAGATTCGGCACACCCTCGCGGACGTGATCGGCCAGCGGATCTTCGGCATCGCGTGCGGCCACCCGGACGGCAACGATGCCGACCACCCCGCCGACGACCCCGTCCACAAGCTGCTGCTCGGGCGGGACCCGGTGACGGGCGCGCGCTTGGCGTCGCAACCGACGATCCCGCGGTTCGAGAACGGGGTGAGCCGCACCGCCCTCTATCGGATGGGCCGGGAGTTGGCGGCCGGCGTCATCGACCGGCATCGGCGCCGCCTGGGCGGGCGCGGCGTATCACGATCGATCTGGACCCGACCGACGACCGGACGCACGGCGCGCAGCAGTACTCGTTCTTCAACGGGCACTACGGCGCGTGGTGTTACCTGCCGCAGTTGGCGTTCCTGACCTTCGACCGCGGGGCGGAGCAGTATCTGTGCGCGGCGGTGCTGCGCCCCGGAAGGGCGGTGGCCTCCGACGGGGCCGTCGGCCTGCTGCGTCGGCTGCCTGTTAAGAGTCGCGAAAAACTGATCAATTCTCGACATCCGCCGGTGCGCCCGGCCCCGGTACCGGTCTCTCGTGTAGATCTTGAAGAAGATGAAAATGATGGCTGTGGGCGCTGTGGGAAACCGCGTTCTTCGCGGTTTTCCAAGCTCCCTGTGGGCGCGCTCTTTGCGTCCATGGGGAGCGGCGGCGTCCACAGCCCCGGCGCTGGCGATCGGCAGTGCGTTCGGATAGCGTAGGGAGCGGACTCAGACGTGGGGGGTGAGGGTCCGGTTGTGCCCCCGGACCCTCGTGACCGCCCCGAGCTCCGACAGACCGAGCCGGTCCCTGCTGTTGTGCCACGGTTCAGGCCCGTTGTCCAGTCGGAGACCGCCCCGCGCGCTCCGACGCCGTGGACCAGCCCCTCCGCCAGAAGACCTGCCGACACTGCCACCGACTCTTCGCCGTCTGCGCGGCGTGTTACCGCGGCCAGGCCTACTGCACGCCGCGGTGCCGGGCGGCCGGTCGCCGCCGGGCGGTCCGAGCCGCCAACGCCCGCCATCAGCGCAGCCCCGAAGGGCGCCTCGACCACCGCGACCGGCAACGCGCCTACCGCGCCCGGCGTCGTGTGACGGATCACACTTCCCCCGCACCCCGGCCGTCGGACAGACTCCCCGTTCCCGACGCCGCCCCGGTTCCCGCGCCTGCGCCCACGCGCTGTGTGGTCTGCGGCCGGCAGAGCCGGTGGCTGGTCCCGATGCCGGAGCCCGGCGGCGTTCGGAGGGGGAGGGACGATGATCACGCCCGCGCAGCGCGCCGAGATCCGGCGCCTCTATTACGGCGAGCACTGGAAGCTCGGCACCATCGCGGCCCAACTCGGCCCCCACCGTGAGACCGTCCGCGCCGCCGTCGAGCGCGAGTCGGGAAGCGTCCGCCGGGGCGTGTGCCGGCCCAGCGCCCTCGACCCCTATCTGCCGTTCATCCGCGACACCCTGGCCCAGTACCCCACCCTGCGCGCCACCCGCATCCACGAGATGGTCCGCCAGCGCGGCTATCCCGGCTCCGTCATCCAGGTCCGACGCCTCGTCAGGCGCCTGCGCCCCGAGTCCACCCGCACCGTCTACCGCCGCGTCGTCACCCTGCCCGGCGAGTCCGCACAGGTCGACTGGGGCTCCTTCGGCAAGGTCCGCATCGGACGCGGCACCCGCGCCGTCTCCGGATTCGTCATGGTCCTCGGCCACTCCCGCGCCGTCGCCGCCCTCTTCACCCTCGACCAGACCCTCGAGAGCTTCCTCCGCGGACATGTCGAAGCCTTCCAGGCCCTCGGCGGCATCGCCCGCACCCTCGTCTACGACAACCTCCGAACCGCCGTCCTCGACCGCCGCGGCGCCGCCGTCCAGTTCCACCCCCGCCTGCTCGAACTCGCCGGCCACTACCACTTCGCCCCCCGCCCCTGCACGCCGGGACGCGGCAACGAGAAAGGGAAGGTCGAACGACAGATCCAATACCTGCGCCATGCCTTCTTCGCCGCCAGGCCCTTCCGAGACCTCGACGACCTCAACACCCAGTTCCGGCGCTGGCGCGACGGGGTCGCCCACCAACGGCGCCACCCCGAGATCCGGACCGCACCGTCGCCGACGCCTGGGCCGAAGAGCAGCCCCGGCTGCTCCCGCTCCCCGCCCATCCCTTCGAGACCGAACTCGTCCGCGCCGTCCGCTCCGGAAAGACCCCCTATGTCCGCTTCGACCGCAATCTCTACTCGATCCCCCACACCCACGTCCGAAAGCCCCTGACGCTGCTCGCCGGCGACACCCGCGTCCGCATCCTCGATCAACAGACCGAGCTCGCCCGCCACCGCCGCAGCTACGACACCGCACAGACCGTCGAGGACCCCGGCCATCTCGAAGGGCTCCTCGCCGCCACCCGCCAGACCAACACCCACACCACCCGCGACCGCCTCCGCGCCGCCGTCCCCGCCACCGCCGCCCTCTTCGAGCGACTCGCCGAGCGCGGAGAAGCGCTCAGACCCCACGCCACCCGGCTGCTCGCTCTCCTCGACGATTACGGGCCGCAGGAACTCGCCGCCGCCGTTGCCGACGCCCTCCAACGCGACGCCCCCGGTGCCGGCTCCATCGCCCACATCCTCGAAACACGACGGCGACGGCGCGGACTCAAACCACCGCTCCGCCTCGCTCTGCCCGACCGACCCGGACTGCGGGACCTCGACGTCCGGCCCCATGACCTGGAGACCTACGATGCCCTCGGCCGACACAACCCCGACGACCCCGGCGACTGAACTCCGCCGACTCGGACTCAACCGCACCGCCGACGACCTCAACGACATCATCGCCATGGCCACCCGCAAGCGCTGGAGCCCGACCGCCCTGCTCGAACACATCGCCGCCGCCGAACTCGAAGACCGACAGCGACGCAGCGTCGAGCGCCGACTCACCTGCGCCCGACTCGGACGCTTCAAGCCCCTCGCCGACTGGGACTGGAACTGGCCCGCCGCCCTCGAACGCCCGGCCCTCGAACGCATCCTCACCCTCGACTTCCTCTCCCGCGGCGAGAACGTCATCCTCGTCGGCGCCCAGGGCCTCGGCAAGACCATGCTCGCCAAGAACATCGCCCACCAAGCCATCCTCGCCGGCCATTCCGCCCTCTTCACCACCGCCGCCGACCTCCTCCTCGACCTCAACGGACAGGAGACCGCCCGCACCGGCGGTGCCAGCCGTCCTGACCCGCATGGCGCTCGTGGTTTGCGGGGAAGGTCGGCCCCGGCCGGTGACCGAGGGCGACCACATCCTCTGCTCGTTTGCGGGACGGGCGTTTGCGGCTGCGCTGCTGCCGGGTGAGCTCGGCCTCGCGGCGGCGATAGCTCTGGCCCTCGATGACGAGGATCTCCGCGTGGTGGGTCAGGCGGTCGATCAGGGCGACGGCGCAGGAGGCGTTGGGGAAGACGGTGTCCCAGTGCTTGGGGCGGCGACACATGACGCGGACTTGGGCGCGGGTAGTTCCGGGTCAGGGCATCGTCGTTGCGACGGGCGCGTTCACTGCGGTCTCGCTGTGGTAGGCTCAGGCGTCCGATCTGGTGTGCACGCGCGTCCGCCGATTGAGGTGGTCATGGCGGTCGGGTTCGGGGAAGGCGCTGGGCTCGGAGGCCTCGGGCCGCTTCGAAACGAGCCCGGGCTGGGGACTTGGGCGGTCGAGGAGATTTGCCCGCCTATTGCCGCCACGCAGCCAGTGGTTCCGCTGCGTCGACTACGAATACGAACGGGCCGGCACCGCCTCGGTCTTCCTCCTGTTCAGCGGATCGTTGGCGGTCGGGCCCGGCGTACGAAGGCGGACTGGGCGGTGGAGGCGCAGACTCCTAGGAGTCTGCGCCGTAGGAAATTATGACCACCATATATTGCACAAGCGCAGGCGATTGACCGCTACATATTGTGCCAGATCGGACCCAAAACAGTTCTACGGCGCAGACTCCTAGCCCACTAACTGTTGGCGTCATGAAATCAACACTACGCTCCTCGTTGTTGTGTTCCGGTGCTGCCTGTTGCCTGTTCGTTGCGATTCCGGCATGCACCGGGGAAATCGATGAGCCACTACCCGATGAGCAGCAAGGGGCCAAGGTACGCTCTCTGGAAGCGGCTGTTGAGCCAGTTCAGCTTGATGTCGAAGCGGAGCGGGCTCTAGCCGAACAGGGGGATGTTGACGCGCAAGCGCGTCTCGCCAGAGCGCACTATCTAGGGCTCGGCGCAGCGCAGGACGTCCAGGAGGCGCTGCGATGGGCCCGTCTCGCTGCCGAGCAAGGCTCTGGCGTTGGGCAAGGTGTGCTCGCGGCGGCGTACAACACCGGGAACGGCGTGGAGCAGAACTTCGAGGAGGCTCTGCGTTGGTCCCGGCTCGCCGCCGAACAGGGAGACGCTTCTGGGCAGAGCGTCTTGGCGGTCATGTACAGGGCCGGTCAAGGCGTGGAGCAGGACTTCGAAGAGGCGGTTCGGCTATTCCGCCTCGGTGCCGAGCAGGGGGATCACAGCGCGCAGGCCCTCTTGGGGTTGATGTACATGACCGGCGAAGGCGTGGGGCGAGACTTCGTCACCGCCTATATGTGGATGTCCCTGGGAGCGTCAGGCCCAGGTATCTCAGCGCCGCTTGATGTCCTGGCCGGATTCATGACGCCCGAGCAGATCGAAGAAGCCGAGGCTCGGGCACGTGAATGGGCGCAGTAAACCCTACTCTAAGCGGAGCATCCTCATCGGGTCGACGCGCGTCGCCCGCCGGGCCGGAAACCAGCAGGCGACGAGCGCCACTGCGATCAGCACAAGCGGTGCCAGCGCGAACGTCAACATGTCTTTCCCCGAGACTCCGTACAGCAGGCTCTCGAGCACCCGACTACCCGCCAACGCAGCAACCACACCCGCGAGGGTGCCCGCGCCGACGAGCACGGCACCCTGTCTCAACACCAGCGTGACGATCTGCGTACTCCCGGCGCCCAGCGCCAGACGGATGCCGATCTCGCGCTCGCGTTGTGCCACGGTGTAGCTCAGCAGCCCGTAGACGCCAACAGCCGCGAGGATCAGGACGAGCCCCGCGAGCGACCCGATGAAGAAGACGTAGAGTCGCGGCCAAGCGACGGCGTTCAGTAGCTGCCCCTCCATCGTCGTCACCTCGCCGATCGTTGCCTGCGGGTTCGCCGCGATGATCGTCTCGCGGAGGAACGGGACAACGGCCAGCGAGTCGGTTGCAGTCCGCACGGAGACCCGTACGCTTGAGCTGAAGCCGAAGGGCGACTTGCTGGCTTGGGCGAGCGAGAAGTACGCCTCTGCCTGTGTCTCGCCCGTGAGATCCAGCCCGCCGTACACGATGTCGCTCACTACGCCAACGATCTCCCAAGGCTCGCCCGGACCCAGGGTCACCTGCCGACCGACTGCCGGCTCGTTACCGAAAAGGTCGCGGGCCAGCGTCTCGTTGGCGACCATGACTCGTTGGCTATCGCGGTCGTCTTGGGGCGTGAGTGTGCGTCCGGCACGCAGGCGGAACCGCAGGGCATCCAAGTAGCCGGGGCTCACGACCTGCAGCGCTGCTCGCATCTCGTTCGGGTCGCTGAGCACAGGCGCGCCGACCGGACGGAGCTGGCTGCTGCTGGGCGTGTTGCGACCGAAGGGCACGTGGCGTGAGACCCCTACGGCTTCGACGTCGGCGAGGGGCTGGATCCGCGCCAGCATCTCCTCGTAGAGGCGTTCATGAAGCTGCTGGTGCGCCTCTCTCGACTCGGGCATCCGGGTATTCATCCCGCCCATCGGGTTCGAGACCTCCACCGTGAGCACGTTGGTTGGGTCGAAGCCGCGGTCGAAGATGAGGAGCTGCACGAAACTGCGCAACAGTAGTCCTGCACCGACCAGCAGCATGACCGCCAAGGCGACCTGCGCCATGGACAGCGCCGCCCGTACACGGTGCGCCCGCAACAGCCCTGAACCTCCGGCGGACTGCGCGGTGGCGTCGTTCAGCGTGCGGACCAAGTGGAGCTGCGACCACTGGAACGCCGCTCCGGCACCGCACAGCAGACCGACCGCAACCGACAGTCCGGCCGTGAAGATGAACACCGTCCCGTCGATTCCCACCTCGTCTAGGCGTTCGACGTCGGCCGGAGCGAGGGCAGGTACAGCGCGCAGGAAGACGGCTGCGGAGGCCAGCCCGAGTACGCCCCCGGCCAGGCTCAGCACCGCGCTCTCGGTCAGGAGCTGGCGTACGAGCCGGCCTCTGCCTGCCCCCAGCGCTGCGCTGATGGCGAGCATCCGCCGCCGCGCCGCCCCGCGGGCCAGGAGCAACCCCGCGGCGTTCATGCAGGCGACCAATAGCACGATCACCGTTACTACGGTCAGGATCGACAGCGCCGGTCTGTACTCGCCGACCATCTCGTCCAGCAGCGTAACTGCACGAATGCCGTCCGCGCTGAGCAGTGCCGTCAACAGGCCACCGCCCTCTTGTACGGTGCTGCTCGCCTCCGCACTAGCCTGTTCTGCGGAGACGCCCGGTCGAAGCCGTCCGAGCGCCCTGAACATGACGAAGGAGGTCATGGCAATGCCACTGTCTGTGGTGGAGGTACCCGGAGGCTCAATGATGTACGGCAGCCAGAACTCGCTGTCCGGAGTCGGGAAGTGGAACCCTTCGGCCAGCACTCCGACGACGAGGTGCGGGTCGTTGTCCAAGTCGACAGAGCTCCCGACGATGTCCGGATCCGCTGCGAAGTGGTTCGTCCAGGTGCGGTGGCTCAGCAGCACGACGCGCGCCGCGCCACTCCGCGCTTCCTCCTCCAGGAAGAGCCGCCCCAGATGCGGGGATACTTGTAGCAGCGGGAACATCGACGGTGAGACTCTGGCGCCGCGCAGGGCACCTACGTCCCATTCGCTGCGTAGTTCCTGGTACGCAGCGAGCTGCTCGAACGACTCGGCGTTCTCCTGCAGCAGGTCCATCGAGCGGTTCGAGAGGAACATGCCCGGGAGGCTCCCCAGCAGGCTGGAGGGTTCGCCGATGCTCACGATGGTGCCGGCGTCCGGGTACGGCAGCGGTCGCAGCAGGATGCCGTTGACGATGCTGAACATGGCGGTGTTAGCGCCGATGCCCAGTGCGAGGATGAGCATCACGGCGGCCGTGAAGGCCGGAGTCCGTCTTAACCCTCGGACCGCGTGGCGCAGGTCGCGCCACAGATCGTCGAGCCAGCGGCGAATCACCGTGACAGTGGCTCCGTTCATCGATTTCGTCTCCTCTTCGCTGGTACCGAACTGGGTCGACCAAGGAGGTGGGCCACATCATCTTCGTACGTCTCGGCAGACTCCGACTCATCCACACGCGCCCAAGCGAGAGTCTCGCTACGCTTTCCCGGGGTCTCAAGACCACCAAGGGCAGCGTCTCGCGGGGCTGGAGCTTCTCGAAGTTCAGAACCGTGACGTGCACCTTGCCATCAGAGGACCGATCAGATCGTCCTGCTCCCCTGCCCGAGGTAGTCCTGCCGGCGCACGGCGTTCTTCGGCCCCGTTGACCCGCACTTCGATCGGGTGCGGGTCAACGGTGACCCGCTCGGGCAGACTCGCCAGCTTCGCGCTGACGGTCTCCGTGGACTGTACCTCAAGCTCCACGAGAAGGGCGGGAATAGGCGGCCGGGGGCGGCCGGGCTCGATGAGCCAAAGGTGGTGCCATGCTAGTGCATCGCCACGACTAAAAATAGGGTCGCCGGGCACTCACCTCGAACCGCAAGAGTCCTATGCAGAAGAAATACGTCGTTCGACCCAAGTCCGTCTATCCGAAACTTATGACGTGACGGACCACTAGCAAGGTGGACAGCGAGGACATCCTGCAACCGCATCGGGAGGCGCTGGTGGAGCGCTGCCGGCCGGAGTCGGCGGTACTGCTGGTGCAGGACACGACGACGTTGAACTACACGGGTCTGCGGGAGAGCACGGCGGGGTTGGGACCGCTTCGGGAGCGGACGGGCAGCGCGCGGGGTCTGTTCGTGCATGCGGCGGTGGTGTTCACCGAGGGGCGGCGGGCGTTGGGGGTGAGCGGGCTGGAGACGTGGGCGCGGCCGGAAGCGGAACCGGCGGCGGAACTTGAGAAGGAGAGTCGGCGCTGGTTCCGGGGATTCGATCAGGGCCGGGCGTTGGGGCGGGCGAGTCCCGGGACGCGGGTGGTGGTGGTCGGGGACCGGGAGAGCGACATTTACGGACTGTTGAAGTGGCAGGCGGCGCATGCGGACGAGGCGGGGCTGGTGCGGGCGAACGCGGGCCGGCGGCGGCGGGTGCAGGTCTGGGACCCGGAGTTGCAGGCGACGATGCGGCGGACGCTGGCGTCGCAGCCGGACTTCGAGATGCCGGTGAAGACCGGGCGGAAGGTGTCGATCGACTCGCAGGGCGGGAAGCGGGCGCGCCGGCAGCGGACGGCGGAGACCGAGCTGAGCATCGGGCGGGTGGAACTGCAGCCGCCGAAGGACCGGCCGGCGGACGGTCCGGTGGCGGCGTGGGCGGTGCGCGTTCTGGAGATCGAGCCGCCGGCGGGACACGAACCGCTGGAGTGGCTGCTGTTGTCGAGCGAGGGGGGACCGACGGCGGCGTGGGCGGAACGGATCGTGGGTTGGTACGAGGCCCGTTGGGAGATCGAGGAGTATTTCCGGGTCCTCAAGAGCGGGACCCGGATCGAGGACCGGCGGCTGCAGGATGCCGACGCGCTGGTCAAGTGCCTGGCGTTTGACGCGGTCACGGCATGGCGGGTGTGCAGCCTGGACCGCTACGCGCGGGACGCGCCCGACACGCCGGCCGCGGCGGTGCTGACCGGGGACGAGCGGCAGGTGATCGGCGCCGTGGTGCGGGCCGAGGGCTGCTGCCGCCGGCCGAGCGGGGGAAGCCGTTTCCGCCGGACATCCGCAGTTGGGTGGTGCTGCGGGCTCGCATGGCCGGCTGGCGCCCTCGAAGCGGCGACCGCTGCCGGGCCACCAGGTCATGTGGCGGGCCGTCGTGCAGTTGCAGCCGATGGTGCACGTCATGCAAGCCACGCGGGCACCGTAGAACCGTCGAGCGGTTTCGCCGTGCAGTCCGCATGCCGGCAACCCGCTCCTGTGTCAACCAGGATGGCCGGAGACACCCACCTTCCGGCGATGTGGGCGACGACGAGCATGTTTCCGTCGTGGCACCGGGGCACCGCCGCAACGAGCGACCGGTCAGCGCCTCATAGCGATCTCGATAGTCGGTGGCGGCGCAACCGGCCTCTCTGCCGGTCATGGTGGCGGCGTGGTGTCAACAGTCGGCCGAAAGGCGCGTCAATCTGGACAGATCGTCGCCCACAACCTGTAGGGGGTCAGGGTTGGGCATCGTCCGATAATGCCCGGTCTGGACAGGCGTGCGCGGAGCCGCCGTCAAGCCCGAGAGCCCCGCGAAGCGGGGGCGGGGCAAAGCGACGCGCCTTGACGGCGGCGGGCACACGCCGAAGCTGTCAGTCGGACGATGCCCGGCCACCACAACATCTTGGGGTCGGCACCAGGCTCGAATCGATCGCTTTCACGCGTTCGGCAACACAAACGGACATTGATCACATTGCGGCGCTCGCGGAGGCTCACGAGCGCTGCACGCGCCCGCGCCGTGGAGCCGCGGTCCCCGGGTGGGATGCCTTCGAGAATCCGCCCGACGTTCGGGTGGGGTGCGTCTGCGGTCTGCGCCGGGGGCCGAGGGAATCCGGCGCTTTCTCGGGCGGTCACACCGCTTCTGCGTCGTGTCTCTCCTTAGCTTTACGACTGGCCCACGCTGGCGCACGCAAGGGCCAGCGCCTCCTCGATGTGCGCCGGGGTCACCGCCTCGCTGCCGTCGAGCGCCGCGATGGTCCGTGCGATCTCCTTCGCCGGTCCGTCCGGCAGGCGGAATCCGGTGTTCGTAGCCGCCGCCGGCCCCCGGCGGCTCAGCCGTCTCCGGGCGGCGCCGACCCGCTCCGCGGACTCAACGAGAGTTCTCCGGGGCGCCCGGGCGTCTTCGGATGTTCGGATCTCGACCGCGCACAGCTCACAGAGCGCGCGCGCTTGGCGCCGGTCCCGTTCCAGTTCCTCGTGCCGGCTGGGCACGATCAGCTGGAACCGGGCCGGATACCGGAACACGTGGCCGCCGGCCGGCGGCAGGAACTCGACATCGCCGTCGCGGGCGGCCCGAACAACGTCGGCCAGTGCGCTGCGGCTGAACTCCGTCGGCTCGTCCATCAACAACAGCCCGTTGTGCGCCAGGCTCACTTCCCCGGGATGTCTCCGGTCCCCGGTCAGCGCGGTCTCCGACGCCGTGTAGTGGGGCTCCCGCAGGGGCGGCCGGGTCATACGCGGCAGCCGGGGCGGCAGGAGACTCGACACCGAGTAGATCCGGGTCGTCTCGCGCGCCTGCTCCGTATCGAGGTCGGGCAGGAGCCTCTGGGCGATGCGGCCGTAGCGCGGCGCCGAGTCCCTTCCCGGCGGCCCGATGACGTGCATGTGGTGGCGGCCCGCGCAGGCGATCTCCAACGCCCGCAGCACTTCGTCGGTGATTCCCCAACACGGCCGCGAGAGGTCCGGCAGCCCGTCGCGGCGGCTTGGCGGCAGTGCGCCCGGTTCCCGGCGGCCGGTCAGGACGGCGACGACTTCATCCGCCGTCGCGGCGGCGATCGTCCGCGTGCATTCGGCGGCCGCCGCGGCGCCGTTGTCGAGCGGCACGATGAGGTCGAGTCCCGCCCGTTCCGCCCGCTCGGCGATCGGCGTCGCGCCGTAGACGGCCACGCAGGGCGTGTTTCGTCCGTCGCGTCGGTACGGGTCGAGGGCTGCGGCGGCCACCGCTCGTTCGAGCCGATCAGGCCGGATGACGCCGTGGGCGCCGAGCACGGCCAGCACCGCCGGCAGGTCGACTGCCCGCATGTAGCCGCCGTGGTCGAACGGCGGGGCGTTCGGGTCTTCCCGTTCGCATCGGATCAGCGTCCCGGGGTTGTCGATCCCCATGTGCTTCAGCGTCTCGCGGGCGACCAGGACGGTCTGGTCGGTGACCGTCGTCGGCAATCCGGTCATCCGCAGATCGGGTTCGCCGGGGGTACGCTCGGCCTCCAGGCGGAACAGGTGGGCCTGGATTCCGGATGTGTAGGCGCAGTGAATCGTCATCGGTCTGTCATGTCTCCTTGATGGGGGCCTAGAGCAAGCCGTTGCGTGCCGTGGGCGTCTGCGCCCGGGGATGTCGCGGTCGTCTTCCCGGTGGGGCGGTCGGTTGGCTTGGTGCTGCCGGCGCCGGCCGCCGGCCCGTGCGGGGTCGGTAGGCGTTCGAGTCGGTGGGAGGTTCGACTTGGCGGCGGGTGGTGGCGGGCGTCGCCTGGAGGCCGGCCGCGCCGCCGGTTCGTGCGGTCGCGGCGGCGCCGCCGCGGGCGTACCGGGTCGAGCTTGGCGGATCAGCGCAGTGGTCCGTCACGTTATATTCTTGGGATAGACGGACTTGAGTTTACAGCGCGCACCGTCGATTTTCATCTGCCAATCGACGCCGCGCTGCGTGCCGTTGGTGTCGGTGGACCACGCCGACACTTCGCCGTGCAGCGTCCCGAGGTCGCCGATGCGGCGACCGTGCAGGCATTGCCGCGTCATGGCCCTCAGCTCGTTCTCTGCGATGTTCAGCCAACTCCCGTGTTTCGGCGTGTAGCAGAGACGGACCATCGGCGAGCAACAATCGACACGCCTCCGCAACCCGTCGCGCCGCGCCGGGCACACCTGGATCAGCAAAGCACCGGATCGTCTCGGCCTCCTCATGATCCGGCCTTCAGAGCTGCATCGGCGATCACTTCAGCCGGAACCATTGCGACTTCTTCGGCACGGGAATCGGCGCGTCATCACGCCTCGGTGCAAACGCCCAGTGGTACTCGTCGTCTTCGACCACCGCGTACCCGAGCCGTTCCAGCAGGGTCTTGACTCTCCGAGGGGCGAGCGCGGCGGCGACCGGTGCCGCGTCTACGCCCCGCCCCTTCCCAGGTTGTGCGACGCCAGCTCCTCCAGAGACGAGGGGCATCGGAACCTCGAACGGGAACGACTCTTCGAAGTCGCCCACGGCTTCCTGAACGGAGATGACGTCTCCACCGCCGTTCCCGGGCGGCCTCGCAGCACGTGGGTGCGCCTGGAATCCCCGCTTCTGGAGCACCTGCTCCAAGAGTCCCCGGTCGTAGCACACGCGGATGAACATCCCAGCCGCGTTCGTCATCGACGGCAGAACCTCGTCGCGGGTCTGCGCGGCCGTATAGAGGTCAAAGGACGGGCAGTACACGACGTATGCCTGCGTCTCCTCATCCCTCCGTTGGTAGGCGCTGAGCTTGAAGATCAGACCACGTGAGCCATTGCGTCTCCTCTTGCCGGGTGTTTACAAAATACCCGCCAGAGGTCAAGCAGGCGCTCGGCCCGCTCGGCCCGACTCATGCTGCGCACGGGTACGGTGCGTTTGCCGCGCGTCCTACGGTTCGATGGGCGTCCACTCTATTACAGTGCCCGAAGGGGACGAACCCGGTGCTGAGCGGTTCCCGTACGCACTGAAGGCGGTCTTCCCGGTCGGTTACTCATGGGGTGTCCCTCTGTTGCTCTGGATCTGCACGGTGTCGCCGCCGACCGGCTCCGACTGCCGCGCGTTTGTCATCGATGCCGACCGCCGCCTGACCGTGCGGCCGACGTCGGCCGGGGGGCGGCTTGCCGCGCCGCGCACACCCGGTCGCGCCCGACGGCGCGAACGGGTTTCCGGGGGCATTGAGCCGCCGGCTTCGCCGGCCGCGGCGGGGGTGGACGGGCGGCACGGCCGCGGGCTACGCCGCGGCGTCGGGAAGCACCACCGCGAGCACGTCGCCCATCGTCCTCACGTAGCGCACGGCGATGCCGCACGGCAGCCCGTCGCCGAAGCTCTCCGAGATGTCGGCCTCGTTGGCCGACGGCAGGACCACGGCCGCCAGCCGTGCCCGGCACGCCCCCAGCACCTTCTCCCGGATGCCCCCGACCGGCTGGACCGCGCCCGCGAGCGTCAACTCCCCGGTCATCGCGACGTCGCCCCGCACCGGCCGCCCCGTCAGCGCCGAGACCAGGGCGACGGCCACCGTCACCCCCGCCGACGGGCCGTCCTTCCCCCGGGCCGCCTCGGCCAGGTGCACGTGCACGTCCGTCGAATCGTCGAACCCCGCGACGCCGGAAAGGCGGTCCGCATACGAGCGCACCCACGTCATCGCGACGTCCGCCGACTCCCTCATCATCGGCCCGACCGTCCCGGTGACGCGCAGCGTCCCGCGGCCGGGAACGCGCGCCGCCTCGACGAGCAGCACGTCGCCGCCCCCGCCGGTGACGGCCAGACCCAGGGCGACGCCGGGCCGGCGGGTACGGGCGGCGATCTCCCCGGCGCGGAACCGGGGCGCCCGCAGCCACGCGGACACCGTTTCCGGCCCCATCGCCCCGGGCAACGGAAGACCCTCCGCCCGCAGGCGCGCCGCTCTGCGGCAGAGCCCGTCGATGCCGTCGTCGAGGAGGCGCACGCCCGGTTCGCGCGAGTAGCCGCTGATCAGGAGTTCGATGGCCGCCGGAGAGAACGACAGATCATCGGCGGACAACCCGTGCCGCCGGCGCCGGTGCGGGACCAGATGCCCGGTCGCGATTCGCTGCTTCTCCGCATCGGTGTATCCGGCCAGCGGCAACGCTTCCAACCGGTCCTGCAACATCGGCGGGATGCGCCCGGGGTCGGTCGCGACGGCGACGAACAGCACGCCGCCCAGGTCCAGCGGCAGGCCGACGTAGCGGTCGCGGAAACGGCGGCGGCGCGCCGGGTCGAGCGCGCCGAGCAGCGCGTCGGCCGCCCCCACGCCCATCCGGTCGAGTTCGCCGAGGACGACCAGCGGGTTGTCGCCGGTGTGCCCGGGCAGGGGGCCGAGCCGCCGCAGGGCGTCGACGAGGCGCCCCGGCCCCGCGTCCGGAGCGGGTCCGGCGACGCCGAGAATGCCGGCCGGCTTCTCGACGCCGGCCAGCGAAACGCGCGCGAAGCGGCGCCCGAGAGCGGCGGCCAGCGCCCGGGCGAAAGCCGTTCTGCCGGTGCCCGCCGGCCCGCAGAGACACAGAATCTCGGCCGCGGCGGCGTGGCCGCCGCCCGCGCCGCCGTCTGCGGAGGCCTGACGGGCCACCAGGTAGTCGAGCGCCCGGTCCTTTTCCCGGGCGCGGCCGACGTGTTCACGGTCGAGCGCCCGCCGCAGCCGCGCCGGCGACGCGGGCCGCTCCTCCGAACGCCGCCACGGCAGTTCCTCCACCACCTCGATCCACGCCTGCGCGGCGGCGGCCCCGGGGTCCGCCGGATGGAGGCCCACCACGCGGTCACGCTCCCGGGAGACCGCATCCCGCACATGGTCGGGCAGCGAGTCGTACCGCGGCGGTCCCAGGATCTCGGCCACGCTGTAGTGGAGCCGCGTCGGGTCGAGCCCTGCAGCCTCGCCGCCGCCGGCCACGACGGTGACCGGGACGGCGGCGCCGGTCTCCACCCGGCGGCACGCCACGAACTGGCAGACGGCGCCGAGCTGCCGCGCGAGCTGCCGTACCCCCGCCTCGCAGGTATGGCCCCGCACCACCGCCCGGATCGCCGCATCCGTCACCTCGACACCCCCCGCCGTCGGCGGCACGGACCGGTTCGCCGCGGGGGCGGCCGCCGGCGTCGCCGCCGCCTTCCCTCCATCGAGCACCTCCACCGCCGGCCGCCGGCGGGCCGGCGACGCGCCGGAAGCCCCCTCCGGCCCTTCCGGGCGCGTCGCCGTCGGGGTCCGGGTCCAGAAGCCGCCGGCGCTCAGCCCGCTGACCTCGAGCTGCTCCCCCCACAGGGTGCGCCGCACGATGGCGACCTTCTCGTCGTCCGTGTACCCGGGCGCCTCGATGATCTCCAGCCGGTCCCGAAGCGGGGCGGGGATCTTCGCCGGGTCATTGGCGGTGGCGATGAACAGAACCTCGGACAAGTCGACCGGCACCTCGATGTAGGCATCGCGGAAGTGCGTGTTCTGCGCGGGGTCGAGCACTTCGAGCAGCGCCGCCGACGGGTCGCCGAAGTTCGTCGTCGCCCCGCCCACCTTGTCGATCTCGTCCAGGATCATCACGGGGTTGCGGACCCGGGCTTTCTGCAGCCCGAGGACGACCCGGCCCGCCTGGGGCGACCGGAAGCTGATCGGCAGGCCCCGGACCGCCGATTCGTCCCAGACGCCGCCCAGGGCGACGAGCACGCCCGGACGGCCCAGCGCACGGGCGATCAGCATGGCCAACGTGGTCTTGCCCCCGCCGGGCGGGCCGGCGAAGCACAGGATCGGCGGCCGGGCCGCGGACCGGGCGGGGCGCACGACGAGGCGGCGGAGCGCCGCCGGCGCCGAACCGTCCCCGCCGCGGGACCGGCCGCCGGGGCCGAGCCCTTCCACCGTCCACGTCGTTGACGTCAACCGGCGCGTGGCCAGGAAACGCCGGATCCGCTCCTTGAGCGCCGCGCGGCCGGCGTGGGCCGCTTCCAGCTCCGCCATCGCCGCCCCGATGTCGACCCGTTCGCACGCCCGCGCGGTCCACGGGAGGTCGAGCACCACCCGAAGCCGTTCGAGCAGCGCGGCGGCGGCCTCCCGGCCCGCCGTTTGCACCGTGCGGATTTCGTCGAGGGAGCGGGTCAGTACCGGGAGCGGCAGGTCGCAGGCCTCGAGCCGCGCGAGCACCTCCCGGGCCGCGGCCGCCAGATGGTCGGTTGACTGCCGTTCTTCGTCCAGCGCCTTCAGGTCCTCCCGCACCGCCGCGACCGCGCTGTTCGGCAGGCTGTCGCCGTCCAGCACCTTCCGCGCGTCCTCGAGGCGGCGCAGTACGAGCCGGATGCGCCCGACCGCGGCGTCGCTCCATTCGCCGGCTCCGACCCCGCGCCGGGCGTCGACGACGCCGCGGATACGGCTGACCGCCTGCCCGGCCGCCCGTTCGAATCCCCCCAGGGCCTTGTCGCAGGCCGCGGCCAACCCCTCCCCGGGGATGTTCCCGGCCGGGTCGTCTTCGACCCGCTGCAGCAAACACCGGAACGCGGACGGCGACGGCGCAATCTCCATCCCGTCGAAATCCAGCCTCCCCAGGGGCCCGCCGACCTTCCGCAGGCACCTCCTGATCAGCCGGCATGTTCCCGCCGCCCGCTCGGCCGCCTCATCCGACCCGGCTGCGACGCCCGCATCGCCGAGACGGTGCGGCGTGACCTCCTCCCGCCGCAATGCCGCGAGCCGGCGGCGGGCATCCTCGAGTTCCTGAACCGCCGCCGTCTCGAGGGGCTCGATCAGCGCATCGATCGACTCCAGCAGGCTGTCGATCCCCGGCTGCCCGCACAGTTCCCGGAACGCCGCGCGGACATCGTCGGGGATGGGCCCCCGGTCGTGCTTCAGGTTCACCGTCGGAGCCGGGTGTGTTCGGCCGCGCCGGCGCGCTCCGACGGCGCTTCCGTCGCTGTCTTCGTCGTCGAACCCGTTCCCGCCGCCCCCCAAGAGGAGGTCGACCGCCTCGGCGGAGTCCACCACCCGAACGGCGTCGTGCCCCTCGATCGTGTCCACACCCCCCGGGGCGGCGTCGGGGGCGGCCATCCCGTTCGCCAAGTCCGGCAGGCCCCACGCCCGGCGCTGCGAATCGCTGGTCACCACGTAGTGCCCGCCGCACGGCGTCTCCGCCGTTGCCGCTCCGCCTTCCCCGGCCGGTGTTGCGTCCTCGGCGGGGTCGGCGGGTTTCGTCCCGCCGGGCGGCCGGCGCCGGATGCGCTCGGCCAGCCGCACGATCAGCGCGGGGCGCTCGGCGGGTTTCGTCTCGACGTTCGGCCGGGTGGAGGTCTCGACCTCCGCCCGCGCCTGTTCGTACTCGGCGGGGGTCTCGGGAAGCAGCAGCGTCACGCTGCCGGACATCTCGGCGCCGGCCGCGCAGGCGCCCTTCTCGTCACGAGACGGGCCGTCATCGACTCTCAACACATAGCGTTGCATTATCTACACTCCAAAAAAGTCTGTCCGGTTCTGTCCGGCGATATCCGCACCGACCGCGGGAGACGGCGGCGCAGCGGTCGGACCGGCGGGCCGCCGCGCTCCGGGCTCCGCCCCCGACGGCTTGCCCCGCGGGCATCCACGATGCAGCGCCGACCCGCGCGGGGGGAGGGTCGCTTCCCAGTCCCGCGTGACCACGGCCGCTCCGCGTGGGCGACGGGCGTCGGCGCCGGAGCTGAGGCCGGACCGCGGGCTGAAGCCCGGCCCCGACCGCTTTCTCCGGTCTTGGTTTCTCGTGATGACCGCGAAACGAGTTCAAGCGGCTGCGGTGACGACCGGCACGACCCCCCCGCCCGCCGGCGCGGAGCATCGTCCGCCTGCCGGGCCGTGCGGAGCCGTCACCCGGGCGGCGGCCGGAACGGGCGGCTGAACGGCGGGGTCTTAATGGGTGCCGGCGCGGGGACCGCGCCGGCCGGCATCGCCGCGCCGCCCCCTCCGCGGGCGGACGGGGCGGGCGGTTCAGCGCTGTGTGCGCGGCGGGGGGGCGTCGCCGTCCCGATCGGGCGGGTACGCATCGGCTTCGGTCGGCAGCATCAGCGTGTCGCAGAGCCAGTACCGGCGGGCGCAGTCCCGGAGGACCTGCTCCGACGCCTCCGCATCGCAGCCGATGTATGAACGGCGCTCCCACTCCAAGGGGGCGTCGGGGCCGTCGAGCGGCGCGGCCAACGCGAACTCGACATCGATTCTGAGGCCGGCACCGCGCCCCGGCACGTTCGTCACCGTGTACCTCAGCGCCCGATGTCGGATTTCCAACCCGACTTCGGTCACGATCCCGCACGCCTTTTCGTAGGCGGCCGAGGCCGCCGTCTTCAACGGTTCCTCCTCCGCGCGCTCGTTTCCGAGGATGTGCGGGAGAATGTCGTCGACGATCGGCCATGTCAAATGTATGGCTTCGAAGAACCTCTTCATCCTCGTTCTATCGATGCGGCCGCGTTCGGTCTGTTCGTGTCTTGTCATGATGGTGTCCTTTCTCCACGTTGGAAACGAGAGTCTGCGGTTATGCAACGGGCACACGCCGTACCCGGCTCTATGGCCCTCCAAGTGGCGGTCTCGGCTGCTGACTGTGCAACCCGGGGAAGGGTGATGATTGTTCGCTCACGGATGGTTCTTCCGAATGCTGTTGTGAACCAACCCGCCTTCCCGCACGGCTTCCTTTCCTTGACGCGGCGAGGGCGTGAACTCGCGCAGCGTCGTTCTCTGCCCGTTTTCTGGTCGCCCGCGTCCGGGCCGGGGTTGAGGAGTCGGTCGCTGCTTTGCAGCAGGCCACCGCCGCGCGTTCTTTTGCGCGGCCCGTTCCGCCGGGTCCTCCCGGCGGCGGTTCCGATGTCGTGTCGTCCTGTCCGCGAAGCGTAGAAACACTTCGTACACGCCGCCGCCGCGCCCGCTTTCCCGGGCCCCTGTCTCTGTTATCTATTCTCCGTCGTTTCCATCTTTCTCCTGTGGCGCTCTTTATTGACGGCGGCGAGCACACGCCGAAGCTGTCGGTCGGACGATGCCCCGGCCACCACAACATCTTGGGGGCGGCGCCGGACTCGAAACGATCGCTCTCACGCGCTCGGCAACAGCCGGCGGATGTTCGCCGGCAGGCGCCGGCGGGTGCACGCTGTGCCGCCCCCCCCTTCAGAACACCCGCTCCGCCGCCCGGAACAGCCGCGCCATCCGCTCGACGGCATCGGGCGGCGGGCTCGGTGTCAACGAATCGCGTGAAATTGATCACGTCGAAACAACCGTTGACAGTTCTCCCTCAGGCCCTGTCGGCGACGACAGGGCCAGCTCCAGCAGTTCCTCGATCGTGGACACGTAGCGCACGCCGATCCCGCGCAGCAGGTCTTCGCCGAAATTCTCTTCGACATCCTTCGCGTTCTGCTTCGGGAGAATCACCTCGGCGATTCCGAGCCGGCGGGCGGCCAGCACCTTCTCCTTGATGCCGCCGACCGCAAGCACATCCCCGGAGAGCGTGATCTCGCCGGTCATCGCGCGGTCACGGCGCACCTCACGCCCGGTGAGTTCGGAGGCCAGCGCGGCGACTATCGCCACGCCTGCCGACGGCCCGTCCTTCGGGATGCCGCCGGCAGGCACGTGCAGGTGCACCTCGGCCGTCTCGTAGAACCCGGGGTCGACACCGTAGCGCGCGGCGTTGGCGCGCAGCCACGACAGAGCCGCATGCGCCGACTCCTTCATCACGTCGCCCAAGTGTCCGGTCAGGGTCAGCACGCCGTTGCCGCGCATCCGGCGGGCTTCGATGAACAACACCTCCCCGCCGGCAGGCGTGTACGCCAACCCCACGGCCACGCCGGGGCGCCTCGTCCGTTCGGACAGCACTTCATCCGTGTGCCGCGGTGCGCCCAGGAGGTCCGCGACCGTCTGTTCCGTGATCTCGGCCGGCGACTCGTCTCCCGCGGCCCGCCGGAACGCCACCTTGCGGCAGACGGCGCCGACCCGGCGTTCGAGGTCGCGCACCCCCGCCTCGCGCGTGTAGCCGCGGATCAGGGCGTACAGCGCCCCGCCGGTGAAACGGACCTGCGCGGGCAGCCCGTTCTCCGCGAGTTGCCGCCCGACCAGATGCGCCCGGGCGATCCCGAACTTCTCGTCCTCCGAGTAGCCCGGCAGCTCGATCACCTCCAGGCGGTCCTGGAGCGGAACCGCGACCGCGCTCAGCACGTTCGCGGTGGCGACAAAGAACACCTCCGACAGGTCGAAGGGCACTTCCACGTAGTTGTCGACGAACTGGTCGTTCTGCGTGGGGTCGAGCACCTCGAGCAGCGCCGACTCCGGGTCGCCGCCGCTGTACCCCCGCGAAATCTTGTCGATCTCGTCCAGCATCAGCACCGGGTTCTTCGCCCCTATTCTGACCAGCTCGCGCACGATCCGGCCCGGCTGCGCACCGCGCCACGTGCGGTTGTGTCCGCGCAACTCCGTCCCGTCGCTCAGGCCGGCGCACGAGATCGCGCCGAACTGTCGACCGATCGTGTCGGCGATGTCTCGGGCCAGCGACGTCTTGCCGACGCCGGGGGGGCCGACAAGGCAGAGAATCGTGCTCTTGCCGCCGCCGAGCTTTCGGACGGCCAAGTGCTCCAGAATGCGCGCCTTCGCCTTCGCGAGCCCCCGGTGCCCTTCGTCCAGCCGCTCCCCGGCGCGCCGCAGGTCGAGCTGCTCCTCATTACGCGCGTTCCACGGCAGACGGGCCAGCCAGCGCAGATAGTCGAAGCTGTCGCCGTACGCGGAATCGCCGGGCGACTTCGACGACATCCGCTCCAGCTCGGCCTTGGCTCGACGCTGCGTTTCCGGCGGCATGCCGCCGCGTTCGATCATCGCCCGGAGCTGCTCGACGTCGGGCAGGCCTTCGCCGCGGCCCCGGCGTACGCCGAGCACCTCGCGGATCGTACTGTTCCCGACCGTGACCTTCGTCGGAGCCCGGTCGCTCGGCGTCTCCAGCCGGAGCGCCGCCCGCCTGCAAATCGCGGCAACGCCGCGTTCGAGGTCGCGCACACCCATTTCGTTCGCGTGGTCGTCGATCAACGCCCGCAACGCCTCGTCTTCGAACTCGAACAGGTCGTTCGTCAATCCGTGGTCTTCGGCCAACGCCGGCACGAGAATCCGCTTCGCAATCTCGAACTTCTCGGCCTTCGAGTAGCCGCCGATCTCGACCACCTCCAGGCGGTTCCGCAGCGGCGTCGGAATCCAGTCCAGCACGTTGGCGGTGGCGATGAACAACACCTCCGACAGGTCGAACGGAACGTCCACGTAGAGGTCGTGGAACTTGGCGTTCCGCGTCGGGTCGAGCGCGTCGAGCAGCGCCATGCCCGCTGCGTTCCCCACCTTGTCGATCTCGTCGAGCACGAACACCGGATTCCTCGCCCCCGCCTTGTGCAACTGCCGGATAATCCGCCCCGGCTGCGACGCCGCATAGTCGCGCCGCGCGCCGCGCACGTCGGCCACCTCGTTCAGGCCGTTGCACGACACCTCCGCGAACTCGCGGCCGAGCGCGGCGGCGATGCGCGCCGCCAGCGACGTCTTGCCCACGCCGGGCGGTCCGACGAAGCAGAGAATCTGTCCCCGCGCGTCACGCGTGCGACGGCGTACGGCCAGGTATTCGAGGATGCGTTTCTTCGCTTTCCGGAGTCCCACATGGTGTTCGTCCAGGACCCTCCGGGCGTTTTCGACGTCGATCGCCTCGACCTCGCCGCCTCGCCAGGGCAGGTCGGCCAGCCACCGGAAATACTCCATGGTCTTCGGATCGGTACGCTCCGACAAGCGGTCGAGCTCGGGTTTCAACTGCGTCTGCGCCTCTCTGGACATGCCGCACGTCTCGAGCCTGCCGCGGAGTCGGCCGGCGGGTTCGTCCAACTGCGCCTCGACATCACGGAGCTTCTCCTTCAGGAACTCGCTGCCGAGGGAGTCGTCGCTCCGGAGTTCCAACACCTTCCGCCAGCGCTCTCTCGAGGTTCTCAAGGTGCGTTCGTAGGCCTTCTCCGGCGTCGTCGCTCCGTCGAGCACGTCGACCATGAACGCGTTCAACGCGCGCGCGCGTTCGCGCGGATCGACGATTTCGAGCCATTGCTGCTGCAGGCGGACCGGAACGTTCAGATCAGCAATGCGCCTGATCAGACTGACCGCGATGAAGTCTGCAGCCACGTCGATGGGAAGGGCGGGCCCTGAAACGGTCGTTCCCGGCCCGGGTTGCTCGATCGCCGCCAGCTTGTCCAACATGTCGACTCCCGCATCCACGTCGATGCCTGGAGACTGGCGGATCAGCTTCACGAAGTTACCGCGGACCTCCGAGTAGCTGGAGCAGGGGTTGAAGACGGGGTGCGCGGGGTTGGCGCCGAGCAAATCGCTGCCCTGATTGCTGAACACACGCGCGAGCATCCGTACGTGCAGTTCGGCGCGGGGCTTCTCGCAGAATTTCACCCTGCCGAGCGTGGTGAACTCTTTGGGAACATCGGCGCCTTGGCGGGGCGGCCGGTTGACCCGACAGCGGACCCTGACGACCTTCGGCTCGAATGGCAGGCCCTGATCCACCGGGTTACCCCCCCCATCAACGAGCCGCACGAGCGGGTCGGTCCGGCTCGCGGCCAGCACCACAACCTCGTGCGGGAACAGCACCGTGTCGAGAAGATCGAGCGTCGGGAGTCCCGACACGTCGAACCGCTCGCGGAATGGTTCATCGTCGAACTGGAAATCCGAATCTGTGATCCTGCTCTGCATTTGCTCCTCCAGCGGCCCAAGCGGGCTGCTCGGAAACGAATTTCGTGCGGGGAACCGGAGGGTGCCGAGCCGTCCCGGATCGGAAGTAGATCGCAGGTACAACTACTGCACGCACAAGGCGCCCCGGATCATCGCTGGCAACGACCTCCAGCGACTGCAACCGACGGGCTTGATGAGTTCGGACGTGTTCGTCCGACAGCTTGCGGGGCCGGTTTCCGGCCAGTTCCTCCGAGGGAGGATTATGTGGGGATGGCTATGGCATCCCACAGTTGCCGGCGGTCCTTGACGCGCCCGGCTCGGACGTTTCGTCCGTCAGAATCACGGGGGGATGCCTATGGCATCTCAAGTTGCCGGCGGTCTCTTGACGCGTCCGGCTCGGACGTTTCGTCCGTCAGAATCACGGGGGGGGGGATGCCTATGGCATCTCAAGTTGCCGGCGGTCTCTTGACGCGCCCGGCTCGGACGTTTCGTCCGTCAGATGCGGTCGGCTCCTCACAAGAGCAGTCCGCGTGGATGCGATGCATCCCAAGTCGGCGGGCACCTTCGGCTCGCTCAGCCGCTCCATGCGCGGGCACCCACGACGATTTCAGGCTACTGCGCCCGATCCGCCTCCTGTCAAGCTCAATTTCTCAATGAAACGCGACGCGCCGCTGCAACTAACACTTCGTCAATCACTTACGGGCGGCCGTTTCGCTCGGTCCCGCTTTCCGTCCCACGTTCAAGTTTCATTGCCTCGGCCTCACTGCGACTGCGTCGACCGATAAGGGCCGTCGTCGCCGTTCCTCTCGGGCAGCATCTTGAATTGCATCGCCCTTCCGTAGTCGGATCCGAATCGGCGGGACAGCCGGTCCCGATTGTACCCCCTCCTTCCCCGGTCTTTCGTCACGCAAACCGTACCCGGGTCCCGCGCCCGATCACGCGCGGTCGGCGTTCCGCCGTTGGCGCCGGCCGATCAGGCTCGCGGATTTGCATACTTCGGGAATGATCAGTGGTTCCTGCATCCGCGTCTTCGTTTCGGTGTCGATCGGCTTCCTGTCCCCTGCCTCTCGCCCGTGCGGCGGTGAATTGTGTAGACCGCGACGGCCGATGCGACCGCGGGGTTCTTCAGCAGGCAGCCCGAGATGCACTTGATGCACGGGAGCCAGACCAGTCCGTAGACGCCGCCGCCGACCGCACCGTAGATGCTCTCGAACATTCGCGACCTCCTCCGCCCGCCTTGCGGGCTCCGCCGTTCAGCAACACACGCCGTACACCGTCCGCAGCAGCTCGCGCTCCCCTGCGGACGCATCCCACCGCCTTGGGTCTCCGTAGTCGCTGTACCAGTGCGCCGGGGGCTTGATGCGGCCGTCCGCCCCGATCGGGACGGCTTCCCGCGGCCTCCGGCGGGGGCGCCGGGCGTCCCGGCAGTCCTCCAGGATCTCCTGCAGCATCCACTGGAGTGCGTCCTCCAACGTTGGTTGGTCGTCCTCGTCCCATGCGACCGTCCGCGCGGTGATCATCCGGCCCCCTCCTTCCGTGCCTATCAGTCCGTGGTAGAAGTTGTGCTGCATCCGGCTGGGGCCGTACTCGGCCCAAGAACGTGTCGTACAGCGGTCGAAATCGCCGAAATCCGGCCGATCCGAGCCGTTTCCGCGCACCGCCGGCCAGTGCTGGCGCGCTGCGGAGTTTTGCCACGGGCTGCTATGCCTGCGGCAGCAGCGGCAGCGCCGCGCCGTACTCGGGGTAGATCCCGGCGATCTCCCGGGCGTCCTTGTAGATCCCCGCCGGGTCGCCGACTGCCTCCGGGTTGATCTTCCCGCCCCGGATGAGGAACGCCGGGGCGATGGGGTACTCGCAGTCATCCTCGGCCCACCCGTGGCCGTTCATGAAGGTGTTCCGCACCTCCTCCGGGACCGCCGCCTGCGCCGGCCCGCCGATCTGCAGCCCGCCGTGCCGCCCCGTCATGTGCAGGAACACGTCGGGTCCCAGTCTGGAAGGTGTCTTCGGCGGGGCCCCACGGGGTGTTCGGATTCTTCTGCGTCATCGTCGTTCTCCCGGACCGCCGCCGGCGGTCGGAAATAGGGATCGGCTGATCCCGGTTTACCGCGTCGGATTCAAGAGTCGTTCCCGGAAAGTTGAAGGGGTTGGGCGGAGCGCCGGCCCCCGGGCGTGCCCCGGGACGGGCGCCGCCGCCCGCTAGGCGTCCAGAGTGGGCCGCCGGTAGCCGCAGCCGCACGCCCCGCAGGCGCACTTGAGCCAGCCGCAGCCCGTGCACTTCGGATCCATCGCCGAGTCCAGCCGCCGCCGGCAGCCGCGGCACTTCGGCGTGCGCCGGGCCGCGCCGGTCCGCCCCGCTTTCAGCGGAATCGCGGGTCCGTCATCGGCGTCGTGTGCCCGCCGGCGTGGCCCGTCGGCAGGACGCACCTGAGCAGGTAGTTGCGGTCCGCCGGTTTCCACAGTTCGCCGCATGCTTCGGTCATCGCTGCCCCCTTCCGCCGAATGGCCGTGTTGGATCCGGCGAGCGCCGCCGAGCCGAAAAGAAGCCCGCCCCGGGCCGGTTCCCGGGACGGGCGGCCGCCGCGCT
>CATQHP010000002.1 GCA_958295955.1 uncultured Bryobacterales bacterium
GATGATGCGCACCGGGTTCCAGTGGATGTCGTAGTTGACCAGCCAGTCGCAGTCCTGCAGATTCTGCCCCTCGGAGATGCAATCGGTCGCGATCAGGAGATCCAGCTCTCCCTCGTCCGCCAAGTCGCCCGGACGCTCCCTGGCGCGCGGCGCGAAGGCGCCCAGAATCGAAGCCAGGTCCTTCCGCAGGTCGGCCGCTGTCGTGCGATTGCCCCCGGAACCGGTGACGAGCGCGGAGTCCACGCCCAGGGTGTCGCCGGCCCAGGGCGCCAGCTCGCCGTAAAGGTAGCGGGCAGTGTCCGCGAACGCGGTGAAGACGATGACCTTGCGGTTGCCCGGGTTGATTGGATTGCGGTGTTTCTGCGCGATCATCCGGCGCAGCGTGTCGAGCTTGGCGTCCCGCGCAGCGCTGATCTCCGCCGCCGCCGCATGCAGCGCCGCGAGACGATCGCGATCCTCGGCAAGGTCCTGTTTCCAGCGAACAGGGTCGACGTCCTGCAGCAGAACCTTGACCTTCCGGCCGACCAACAGACTCTCGAATGCCGGATCGTCGATCTCCACGTCCGCGATGTCGAGTTCCTCGACCTCCGCGGTCTGCGCGTCGATGCGCGCCAGCATCGCATTGACGTTGGCGAGCTGACGCTGCACGGTTAGCGCAAACGACGTTACCGAGCTTTCCATCCGCTTGAGCAGGTTCACCCGCATCAGGTGAATGAGGCTCTCTTCGCGATCCAGTTGCCGGAAGAACCCCGCGCGCTGTTCGAGACGGGTGCTGTACTTCGCATCGTACGTGTCGTGCTTGTGCGGCAACACGTACCGCAGTGGCGCAAACGCCGCCAGGTGCAGGCGGCGAATCTCCTGGTTGATGTCGCGAATGGAAGGAAACGCCCCCGCGCGGTCGACATCCGGCTTGACGTTCAGCGGCTTGAGGCGGTCCGGGAACCGGCCGGTCTCGGCGGTGCCGTAGTACTTCTCGACGTGCCGGCGCGACCTCGCGATGGTGAAGCGGTCGAGCAGCGTGAAGTAGTCGAATCCGAGCATCTCCACCAGCCGCGTCGGCGTCCGTTCCGCGTCGTCCAGCTTCAACCAGCGGTTGAACTGCTTCTGCGCGAGCCGGGTCGTTCCGTCGATGCTCGCGACGCCGTGATCAGCCAGTGCTCCGTCGTCGCCTTCGGCCGCGAACGCGACCTGGTTGCGAAGGTCGGCCAGTCGGTTGTTGACTGGCGTGGCGGACAGCATCAGGACACGCGTCTTGACGCCGTCGCGGATGATGCGATGCAGCAACCGATCGTAGCGGGTCTCCCCTCCCTGGCGCGGCGTCTTCTTGTTGCGGAAGTTGTGCGATTCGTCGATGACTACCAGATCGTAGTTGCCCCAGTTGAGATGAGTGAGATCGACGTCGCCGGACAGACCGCCGGCGCGTGACAGATCCGTGTGGTTCAGGATGTCGTAGCTGAAACGGTCGTCAGCCAGCACGTTGCGCCGGTCGTTGGTGCGGTAGAGGCTCCAGTTGTCGCGCAGCCGCTTCGGACACAGCACCAGCACGCGGTCGTTCCGCAGCTCGTGGTACTTGATGACGGCCAGCGCCTCGAAGGTCTTCCCGAGCCCCACGCTGTCGGCGATGATGCAGCCGCCGAAACGGCCGAGCTTGTCGATGGCGCCGACCACTCCATCGCGCTGGAACTTGTAGAGCCTTCGCCAGACCTCCGTCTTGTGAATGCCCGTGGCGGAATTGACGACCTGCTCCTCGTCCAGTCCGTCGTCCTGCCCCTCGAAGAGATGGCGCAGGATCAGGGCATAGACGCCGAGCGGGTCCCGGTCGGCCGCCAGCGCTCGCAAGGCGGCCACCACACCGGCCCGCGTGCCGGTGTCGGTCCCGAGGCCGGACCATAGCTGGTCGAACCAAGTCCCGAGGCGGGTACATTCATCGAGATCGTCAGACGCATGAATCAGGCCGAAGGGATTGTTCGGCGCGATGCCAAGGCCGCCGGTGTCGAACGAGAACGCACCGGATACGACCTGTCGGGGCGTTGCGCCGGCATCCCGCAGTATCACCGTTCCCTGCGGTGCGGGCCGATCGGTTCGGCGCAGCTCCACGCTGTTCTCGATCCACTTGGCGCACCGTCTCGCCAGCCAGCGCCCCTGCAGACGGTTGCGCGCCGCGCGGTCCGCACCGGCACCGAGCAACCGGAGATCCGCGTCGTCAGGAGGCAAGACGAGACGCGTCTTCTCGACACAGGACAGCTCGTCCATCAGTTCACCAAAAGCGAACAGGGAGAGCGTCGACGTGACCACGTCAATGCCATGACCGCCCTGACACCACGGCCGAATCAGGTCAACGATGCGATCCGTGCCGACGTTGCTGACGATTCTCATCGCGCTACATGCGACATTGGAGATCTGCGGGCGCATCCATCGCAGCGTGGTCCGTCCCGGCAGCACCGGTGGGCGATCGTCCGTGTCGGGCCGCGGGATCCGGTAGTCGGTCCGGTGGATCCATGCCGACCTGACGACATCGACAGAAATGATACCGCCTTCTCTACTCGGTCTACCCCGGAAACCCCGGAAGGACTCCGAGCAGCTTGACCACGAATCGGATCGACAACGGGGCAGCTAATCCGGCCGCGGGTTTCCCCGGCCCGCGCGCTGCCAGTGCCGATCCGGACCGGCGTCGGCTCACGCTCGGGCGTCGGCGCCACCGCGTCCTCGCGGTTCGCCGGCGATGGCCGCTCCTGCTCCGCCGTTCGCTCCCGCTCGCAGGCCACCAGCCAGTCGGAGATCCTCGGAGCTGGCGGCAGGGACGTTACCCTTCCGGAACTGGAGAGCGACGTTCCTTCCGATCGGGGTGGACAGGGCGCAGAAGCTGATTGCTGACCGGATGTTGGAAATGTCGAGTGGAAGGAAAATACCGACATCGGACAGCAGTCATGAATCCATCGCCGGCTTGAAGAAGGTCGAGGATGGACTCAACCCGAACCTGATTCCCGGGCGCGGCGTCCGTGGGGGCGGCGCTCAGGCGGGCGCCACGTCGAACGCGGTCACCTCGCGTCGCCCGGCGCTGATCTCCACGCCGATCAGGTGCACCGCGCGGCCCGGAGCGCGGTACTTGTCTGCGTAGCCGCGGGTCCGCAACTGCGCCAGCGCCGCTCCGCTTGCCGCGCGCTCCGCCACCTTGAACTCGAACAGGTAGACGTTGTCCTCCAGCCGCAAGGCCACGTCCACCCGGCCGCGGCTGGTGGCGTCCTCCACGGTGACGCCGTCCAGGGAAGCCTGGAACCAGGCGTAGAACACGCTCGACCAGTAGCCCTCGTAGCGGGCGAGGTCGTTCCGCCGGCACCAGTCGTGCGGGATGCCCGCGAGCAGCCGCCGGACCAGCCTCTCCACGCCGGACCAGTCCTGCGCGGCGAGCAGCCGCCGCAGCGCGCCGGCGTCTCCCGCCGACCGCCAGTTCGGCGCCAGCGTGTCCAGCAGGCGCCGGTTGAGGCCCCGCCGCACCTCCCGGTTCGGATAGCCCAGCCGGTACTGGAGAAAACCGTCCGGGTCCTTCTCTTCCCCCGTAACCGTCAGGTAGCCGGTCTGGAACAGCAGCGCCTCGGTCGCCACGGCGTCGACGTCGAAGGCCGACAGCAGATCGTCGTCGGCATGGACGTTCTCCAGATCCGGGGCGGAGAAGCCGCGCTGCAGCAGCGTGTCGACCAGAAACCGCGGCGTCGCGGTCTCGAACCAGTGCGCCTTGAATTCGCGACTCGCGAAGAGATGGAGGATCGCGTAGGGGTTGTAGACGTTCCGGCTTCCCCGCCAGTTGTAGCCGTCGTACCAGGCGCGGATCCGGTCGCGGTCGAGGCCCGGCAGCTCGGGCGCGAACACCGTGTCGAGGTCCGCGTCGGTGTAGCCGCAGATCGCCGCGCAGCGCGGGTTCAGAGTGAGGTCGGTGAGGAAGTTCAGGTCGGAGAACAGGCTGACCTTGCTGAACTTGCTCACGCCGGTGAGGAAGGTGAGCTCCACGTGGGCGTCGCAGTCCTTGACCGTGCCGTACAGCCCCCGCAGGTCGTCGCGGTTGGCCTTCGCCTGCGCGTTTCCGGCGCGGGGAGCGCCGCGCCCGTCCGCCGGAGGCTCCGACTCGTCCCGTGCGTCCAGGATCGGCTTGTCGTACTCGTCCACCAGGACGACGGCGCGCGCGCCGGTCCGCTCGTGCAGCGCCTCCAGCAGGTCGGCGAAGCGCCCCGCGGGAGAGGGAACGCCGCTGGCCGGCAGCCCGGCCCGGCGCTCGGCCGCCGCGAGCTGCCGCATCACGCTCGCGCGCAGCTCGCCGCGCCTCTTGAAGTTGCCGCCGGCGAAGCTCAGCCGCACGACGGGATGGCGCTTCGACCAGTCCCAGGCGTCGTGGACGGCCAGACCGCGGAACAGCGGCTCGGCGCCCTCGTACAGTTCCTTGACAGCCCGAGGTAGAAGTCCCCGGTGTTCAGATGGCTGGCTGAAGGGGCCGATGGCTCGATAGTGCGGCGACCCGCGCCGAATGGGGCCGGAATCGCGTCAAGAGCCGCTCCAGACCGCTCCACAGGCCCACAAACCGCCCGATCAGCCCGCAGACGGCGGATGCCACCGCGCCCCGCAGGCCGCGGGGCGTGCCGGCGCCGATCGCCTGACGCAGAAGCAGCCCGAGGTTGAGGCCCGCGACGTGCACCAGCAGGCGCTTCAGAATGTTCGAATGCCCCCGAAGGTGCACCCGGCGCATCCCTCCGGTCTCAAACAGGTGCGCAAACGGACGCTCCACCAACTCCCCACGACGCCGCAGCAAACGCCGCCCCCGCCGGCCCCGGATCCGGCGCCGGTTCCCATACAACGCGTCCCGAGCCTGCGGCGCGTTCTTCCAGCTCCGCCGGCCCCGGTCCGGCTCCGCAATATAGCTCCGAACCCCCACCGCCGCCAGATCCACCATCGTCTCGTTGCTGTGGTAGCCCTTGTCCGCAACCACCTCCGCAACCCCCGCCGCCTCCGGCAACACCGTCTCCACCTGCTCCGTCGCCGTCACGAGGGTCTCGGCCATCGTCGCCGTATCCCCCTTGTCCGCCCCCTGGATCGTCACACCCACCACCGCACCCGTCTCCAGATCCACCGCATGCTCCACCTTGTGGGCCAGGTGGGTGCTGCCGTCCTTCATCTTCGCGACCTTCGCGTCCGGGTCGTGGGGGTGGGTCCAATCCTTGTTCGACGTCTTCTTCTTCCGCTTCCGGTCAAAACGCGCCAACTCCTCCGCCGTCGGCGTCTCAATGCCGGAAGCCTTCGCCAAACGGGTCAGGAACGCCGTGTAATCCTCGGCCGTGTCACGCCGAACGATGCTCCGCATCGCCGCGTTCGCCTCCAGCGTCGTCGCATCGACGCCCAACGTCTTCCCCGCAACCAAGCCCGACGCCGCCAACTGCTCCAGCACCCAAGTGAACACCGCCTGATGGGTCTCCACCGGGAACAGCCGCCGCGTCCGCGAGATCGTCGAATGGTCCGGCGGCGCCGCCGGCGCCGCCAAACGCAGAAACGCCCGCATGCTCAGCGAATCCTCCGCGCGCCACGCGATGCCCCGCTCCGAGTCCAGCCCTTCGAAGTACCCGATGAGCAGCAATCGGAAGTAGCGTCCGGGAGCCAGACTCGGCCGGCCCATCAGCGCGTAAACCCTCAATGACCAGGGGCAACCCCTTGCACAGCGCCTCGCGCGCCAGCTCGCCCTGCTTGCGGCCCGTGCGCCGCACCCAACGGTCCAGCAGCGCGGCGGTCTCCGCAGTCACGTTCAGCGACAACCGGACCGGGAACCGCGTGCTCCTCCACACAATCTCATCAGCCATCACGCACCACCATCGACCGATCTGAAACCCGGCCGCCTACGGCAGGTTCTCTCCCGGACACCTGCCGTCGGGTCCGGCATCAACGGGCAGCAAACAGATAATCCGCTGGGTCGGCAGCATCACCGAACCCTGCGGCGGCTTGCCGTCGAGGCCCGTACCACCCTCGATGTCGAGGATGCAGCCGCCGGTGCCGCCCAGCGTCATCGCCCCGTACCAGCGCAGCTGCCCCTGCTGCCATACGCGGAGAGCCGGCGCCGTCCAGTAGGGTCCTGAATGGTCCATAAATGACTGAATAATTGGTCCTTACCACTCACCCACGGGCTTGACGCGGGCCGATATCGTACGGTGTAATCCGCCAGAATCCACCATTAACTGAGGGGAACACTGGTAGGTCATGGAACTCCCGACACGACCCCGGACCGCCAAGCCGAACGGCCGGCAGCCGCACCACGCGCTCTCGACCGCCTTCGTCCGCAACGCAGCACAGGCCGGCAGGTACTGTGACGGCGACGGCCTCTACCTCGATGTCCAGCCGTCCGGCACCCGCAGCTGGGTACAGCGGCTCGTCATCCGCGGACGCCGCCGCGAACTCGGACTCGGCGGCTTCCCGCTCGTCCCGCTCAAGGACGCCCGCGCCCAGGCGCTCGCCAACCGCCGGCTCGCCCGCGCCGGAGGCGATCCGCTCGCCGAGAAGCGCCGCCTCAAGAGCATGCCGACCTACGCCGCCGCCGCCGAGGCGGTGTTGGCGCAGATGCGGCCCGGCTGGCGCAACCCCAAGTACGGCAAGGACTGGCTGTCGAGCATGGCCCGCTTCGCCTTCCCCCGGCTCGGCAAGCTGCCCGTGTCCGAGGTGACCAGCGCCGACGTGGTCGAGGCGCTCCGCTCGGTCTGGCACGAGCGGCCGGCGACGGCGCGGCGGGTCCGCCAGCGCATCGGCACGGTCATGGAGTGGGCCGTGGCGATGAACTACCGGGACGACAATCCATGTGACCGCATCGGGCCGGTCCTCGGTCCGCAGCAGGACCTCGTCCAGCACATGCCGGCGCTGCCGCACCGGGACGCGGCGGCCGCTGTCGAGAAGGTGCGGGCGTCGAAGGCGCTGCCTGCCGTCAAGCTGGCGTTCGAGTTTCTGCTGCTCACGGCGGCACGGTCGGGCGAGGTACGTGGTGCGCAGTGGGGCGAGATTGACACGGCGGACCACGTGTGGACCGTCCCGGCGACCCGGACCAAGGCGAAGCGCGAGCACCGGGTGCCGCTGTCCCGCCGCGCCGAACAGATCCTCGACGCGGCGCGTGCGACCGGCAACGGCGGACCGCTGGTGTTCCCGAGCGCCCGCGGCAAGCGCCTGAACAACATGGCGCTGTCGGGACTGCTCAAGGACCTGGAGATCGGGGCCGTGCCACATGGCTTCCGCTCCACGTTCCGGGACTGGGCGGCGGAGGAAACGAACCACCCGCGCGAGGTGGTCGAGGCGGCGCTGGCGCATGTCGTCCAGAACAAGGTGGAGGCGGCCTATGCCCGGTCGGACCTGTTCGAGCGGCGGCGGCAGCTGATGGACGACTGGGCCGCCTATCTGGATCAGGACTGCGGGCGACGGGATCGCTCCAGCGGTGAGGCGCTGTCGTGATGGCGATTGCAGGACAGTCGATGACTTCGGTCGGGTCGGCCCCGCGCGTATCGCTGGCGGCTGGGAGCACGGCGCGCACGGACGCGGCCGGCGCCGCGCAGCCGAACGGATGGCCGGGAGACGGCGCGAGCGGGCGGGGCGCGCCCTTGCCGACCGGTCAGGCCCTTGAACAGGAGATCGCGTTGACCGCACTGATCCCCGTCGTCGTCGGCGCCGGCAACGAGGCGACCCTGACCGACGACCTCTCCGCCCGCGACCGGCGCGCGATGGTGGCCGCGTGGCGCGGTTGGCTCGCGTGGGCGTCGCCGCGTGGGATTCACCCGCTTGAAGGCACGCCGGCCGACGTCGCCCAGTGGTTCGCCGAACGGGAAGCGGCCGGCGCTTCGCTCGACTCCGCGCGCGCCGCCATCCACCACTACTACAACGCGAGCGGTCTTCCGCGGCCGACCGAGCCGCAGCACTTCGGGACGGACGGACGGGCGCTCGACGACCGCGCACGTCGCATGGCAACCGCCGACCCTGCCGAGAAAGGATGAGCCGATGACTTGGACTCCGCTCGAACCGTGGCGCGACGTCGGCCCGGACGCCACCGGATGGACCGCGGACCTTCGGCAGCAGATCGCGCGCCGAGTGCAGCGTGCAGCGTGCAGACGGGGTGACCGGTCAGGAGCACGCCACGCGCCCGTTGCCTTCGTTCGCGATGACGACCGCCGAGCTTGCCACCATCGGCAGCCGCACGCCGCGAGACACGGACCCGGTAGCGCCGGCGCGGGGCGTCATCGATGACGCGCCCTCGCCGACGTCGGAGACGGCGCCGAACAACTCGGACTCGGACTCGGAAGGGGACGACCGATGACCTCGACCTCGAACGCCCTCGCCCCGCGCCCCGCGCCCCGCGACCGAGACGCTGCCCGCCGGCCTGACCACCGGAGACAAGGCCCGCGTCGCCGGCGCCTTGGATGAAGCGCGCGCGCCGAACACCCGCCGCGCCTACGCCACGCAGTGGAACGCATGGATCCGTTGGTCGTCGTCACGCGACATCCATCCGCTCGAAGGCAAGCCGGCGCACGTGGCCGCATGGCTCGCCGACCCGACAGATGGGCGCGGGTTCAGGGTGCAGACGCGACAGCTAGACCGGCCGCTCGCGGCCGTGGCACAATCCGCCGGGTCGGACCTCGCGGCCTCATTGAAGCGGACGTAAACCGGCTGGCAACCGACCGACGCGGTTCGTTTCCATCCGCGGGGAAACCCGCGGCCTCATTGCGGCGCGGCGGCGGGAGCCGAGCGGCCCCGCCAGCCCTGCGAGAACAGGAGCACGTCAGCGTTCAAGCCGACGCCTTGAACGGCCCCGGTTGCCGTCCATCCTCACGACTGACTGACGCTCGGCGCGCCTTCGCGCGGCCTCATGGGAAGCACGGTCACGGCGAGAACAACCCACGCCCGCGACAGGGCGCGTCCTCGCCTACCAGCCCGCAGTAAAAGAAGTCCTCGGTGTTCAGATGGCTGGCTGAAGGGGTCGGTGGCTCGATAGCGCGGCGACCCGCCCCCCGGTCCCTCGGGATGGGCCTCGGCGCCAGCACACCGTCGAGGACCGCGTTGCGGCGAGACCGGTCAGGGCCTTGACCAGCCACGCGGTTTGCCGTCAACCACCCAAGGTCCCAAGGTAGGAGCCGTATGCGCTCACGCGCACGGATCTGAGCGGGGGGACCGGGGCAACCCGGTTCCCTACCGCAACCGCCGTGGCTGCCGGAGCAAGAACCCAGCTTGGCGAACAGCGCAGTCGGCCGGATGCGGGCGCCGGTCGAATGCAGCGGAGCCTTCCGCCAGGGTGCTAGGATTCGGCAACCACACAGCGACAGGAGAGGACCCATGACCATCGAATGCCCCACCCCATTCGCGCGCATCGCGCTGACACTTGCGGCCGTGCTGGCCTTCGCGCCGCCGGGCGCGGTCTCGGCGCAGTCCCATCGCCCGCCGCCCGAGCCGCCGGCCGAGTGGGGACCGATCTCGATCAACCTCGAGGGGTACGAGTACCCGCACCCGGTCGAGTTCATGAACTTCCGGGTCTTCGGCCAGGACGTGCGCATCGCCTACATGGACGTCGCGCCGACGGGGCCGGCGAACGGCCGCGCCGTCGTCCTGCACCACGGCGGCAGCTACTACGGCTGGTACTGGAAGAGCCAGATCGAGGCCCTCGCCGGCGCCGGCTACCGGGTCGTGGTGAAGGACCGGCTCGGCTGGGGGAAGTCGTCGAAGCCCATCCTGCCGTACAGCATGAGCCTGCACGCCTCGAACACGGCCCGGCTCATGGAGCACCTCGGCATCGCCGAGGCGGCCATCGTCGGGCACTCCATCGGGGGGCAGATGGCGACCCGGTTCGCCTTCCTCTATCCGGAGAAGACGACGCATCTGGTGACCGTCAACCAGATCGGCCTGACCGACAGGCGCGCGGGGCGCGGGTTCCGTCCGTTCGACGGCGGGATCGACGCCGACCCGGACCTGCGGGCCGCCTACGAGGCGGACGTCCGGACCGACACGCGGCGCTACGTGGAGTGGAAGCCCGAATTCATCGACCACCTCCGGATCCGCCACGGCCAGCGGCTGAGCGGCGACTGGCCGCGGCTCGCGTACGCGCGCCGGCTCGGCGGCAACCTGCGCTCAATGGACACGGTGGTCAACGACTGGCCCCACATCCAGACCCGGACGCTGATCCTCGGCGGCGAAGTCGACGGGCCCGACTTCCCCGACAACGCGCGGCGGGCGGCCGAGATCCTGCCCAACGGCGAGGTCTTTCTCATCCCCGACGTTGGCCACAACCCCCACGAGGAGGTGCCCGACATCGTCAACGCCGAACTGATCCGCTTTCTCGGCACCGAGCCCGCCACGACGGAGGGGCAATGAGGGGCGCCGCGTAGACACCCCCGTTGAACGAAGATCCATTGCTCAATCCTACGCCCCGAGCCCGGCTTGAGAGCCATGTCCGATGGTCTTTCCCAGAAGGTGCTTGCCCGAATCGACGGCGCCGGGGCGCTGTATCACCGGCTGATCCTCATTGCCGCCCCGAGCGGATCGGGCAAGACCGAGGCTCTGCGGGAAGTTGCGGAGAGCACGGGGGCACGCCTGGTCAACGTAAACCTGGAGCTGTCGCGCCGGATGCTCGAGCTCACCGAGCGCGAGCGGGCGCTTCGGTTGCCTGACCTGCTCGACGAGGTCGTGGGCAGGAACGAGCCGCTGGTGCTGCTCGACAACATCGAGATCCTGTTCGACGCCTCGTTCGAGCAGGATCCGCTTCGCCTCCTGCAAGGCGTGTCTCGGAACCGCACCCTCGTGGCGACCTGGAACGGGACGCTGGAGAACGACTACCTGAGCTACGCTGCGTCGGAACACACCGAGTACCGGCGGTACTCGCGCGCTGCGCGCGGCGATCTGCTGATCGTCTGTCCAGACGCCGTGAGCCCATGAGGTTGGGGCATCGTGACCGCACAAGAGCCAAGATGAGATACGGCGACCTGATCCACTTCGAGCCGATCGAGACCGTGGTCCAGCTTCGGGACGCCGATCGCGAGTTGGAAGCCCGTCAGCTTGTATCGACCTACGTCGTGAGCCCGGAAATGGCGGAAAGGCTCGCGGAGGTCGTGATCCCGCAGATCCAGATCGACGAGCCGGCCGACAACAAGGGCTTTCTGGTCGTGGGGAACTACGGAACCGGCAAGTCCCATCTGATGTCGGTGCTCTCGGCCATCGCCGAGCGGGCGGATCTCGCCGACTCGGTCGACCCGCGGATCGCCAGCCCGGCGCAGCGGATCGCCGGCCGGTTCCAGGTCGCGCGTACCGAGCTCGGCGCCACGACGATGGACTTCCGCACGTTCGTCTGCTCGCAACTCGAGGAAGCGCTGGCGCGCTGGGGAATCGCCTACCGCTTCCCGGCCCGGGACACCATCCCGAACCACAAGCGGGCTTTCGAGGACATGATGGCGGCGTTTCCACGCACGGTACGCCGACCAGGGGCTGCTGCTCGTCGTCGACGAGCTGCTCGACTACCTCAAGAGCCGGAAGGACCAGGAACTGGTCCTCGATCTGAACTTCCTGCGCGAGGTGGGCGAGGTCTCGAAGGACCTGCGATTCCGCTTCGTCGCCGGCGTGCAGGAGGCGATCTTCGACAGTCCCCGCTTCCATCACGTGGCCGACAGCCTGCGCCGGGTGAAGGACCGCTTCGAGCAGATTCGCATTGCGCGGACCGACGTCAAGCACGTCGTGGCCGAACGGCTGTTCAGGAAGACGGGCGGGCAGCAGACGCGAATCCGGGAGTACCTGACGCCGTTCACCCGGTTCTACGGGAACATGAACGAGCGGCTGGACGAGTTCGTCCGGCTCTTCCCGGTGCATCCGGACTTCATCGACACCTTCGAGCGGATCGCGGTGGTCGAGAAACGCGAGGTGCTGAAAACCCTCTCGCTCGCCATGAACCGCATCATCGATCGCGAGCCGCCGGCCGACAGTCCCGGCCTCGTCGCCTACGACTCGTACTGGCGCACGCTGCGGGAGAACCCTTCGTTCCGCGCCGTCCCGGCGCGCCATCACCCCTTCCCGCCTGTTCCCCTGAACACCCAAAAGCGCCCGTGAACACTGGCCTTTCCGTCACCAGACGGTTCGCATCGTTCCGCACGATCCCCACGGATTACCACAGCGTACGTGGTAGAATGCGTGGGATCCCGGCGGGGCAGGTGGAGAGTCGGTTCATGGGGAAGCTCACGGTCGGCAGGGTGCGCGCGTTGACGGCGCCGGGCCGCTACGGCGACGGCGGAACGCTGCACCTGGTCGTCTCGCCTCGTGGAACCAAGTCCTGGGTCCAGCGGGTGGCCATCGGCGGCCGGCGCCGCGACCTCGGTCTGGGCGGGTGGCCGGTCGTGTCGCTCTCCAAGGCCCGGCAGCGGGCTTTCGCCAACCGCGTCGCGATCGCCGACGGGCGCGACCCGCTCGCCGGGAAGCGCCAGCCGAAGACCCCGACCTTCCGGGAGGCCAGCCGGCGCGCCCTGGAGGCGAACCGGCCGCGCTGGCGGAACCCCAAGACGGCCGACAACTGGACGCGCTCGCTGGCGAGGTACGTGTATCCCGCCTTCGGCGACCTGCGCGTCGACCAGATCGGCCGCGAAGAGGTGCTGCGCGTCCTGACGCCCGTCTGGACGGCCAAGCCCGCGGTCGCCCGCAAGGTCCGACAGCGCATCCGCGCGACGTTGGCCTGGGCTCAGGCCCACGGGTACGTCCACCACAACCTCGCCGGCGAGGCCATCGACGGCGCGCTGCCGAAGATGCCGGCCGTCAAGGCGCACTTCCGAGCCTTGCCGTACCAGGAGGTCCGGACGGCGCTGGAGACCATCGCTGCGTCGCGGGCGTCGACGGCCGCGAAAGCGTGCCTGCGGTTCACGGTGCTGACCGCTTGCCGGTCGGGCGAGGCCCGCAAGGCCGCCTGGCTCGAGCTCGACCTGGAGGCCCGCGAGTGGCGCATCCCGGCGAACAGAACGAAGACGGGCATCGAACATCGCGTGCCGCTCTCGGACCCTGCGGTCGACGTACTGGAATCCGTCCGGCCGTTGCGCGGTCGGGCGGACCTGGTGTTCCCGTCGCCGTCGAGGCCGTCCAAGCCGCTGAGCGACATGACGTTGACGAAGCTCCTGCGGGACATCGGGCTGGCGGATCGCGCGACCGTGCACGGGTTCCGCACGTCGTTTCGGACGTGGACCAGCGAGCGGACCAGCGTGCCGCACGCCGTGGCGGAGATGGCGCTGGCGCATCGGGTAGGTTCCGACGTGGAGCGGAGCTACGCACGGTCCGATCTGTTCGAGAAGCGCCGCGGCCTGATGGACCGGTGGGCGACGCACGTGACGGGCGGCAGCGCGAAGGGGGTGCGCCTGCACGGATGACTCGCTGCGAACCGCTCGGGCTCAGCACGTTGTCGTGCGACGGCGGGCAGCGTTAGGGATACCCTTGTGGTATCATCGGGGATACCGATGGGGTAATCCATGATCACGACGCCGACGGAATCGATTGTTGACACGTGCGGAGGTTGAGCGGCGCACCGGCCTCGGGCGGAGCGCGCTGTACCGCGCGATGCGTGAGGGCCGGTTCCCCGAGCCGTTTCGGGTTGGTCCGGCATCCGTTCGATGATCGCAACGGGAGATCGAGGCGTGGGTAGCGGCACTCCCGCGCTCCCGCGGCGATGGGATCCACCGCGCGAGCAAGCAAGACGTACCGAGCGCGTCACGCTGAAGCGAGAGGTATGCCCAAGTCACCACGCCACACCATCAATCTCGAGCTCTCGATTGAGGAGTTCGCGGCGCTCGCAGCGGACGCCGACAAATGCGGGACCGCGCCGACGACGATGGCGCTCAGTCATGTCCTGGCCGGCCTGCAGCAGTTCCGCGACGTGGTTCCGGACTTGACTGTACCCGCGAGCCGCGCCGCGCACGCACTGAAGGACGCAGCAGAGGCCCTCCGTGCGGCCGGAAACGCAGAAGCCGCACAGGCCGCAGATTCTGTGGGCCGGGAGCTGTTCCAGGCAGTGGCTGCCACCCGGGAGGGCCTCGGGTGGATCGTGTCGCCCGGCTGGCGGCTGGACGCCTTTCGCCACCGCATCCCGTGGGAAGGACCGGCTGGCGGCCGGCCGGACTTGACGGAGTCCATTCTCAAGAGCCGATGAACTCACGTGCGAGTGGACTGGCTGGCGAACGCCTACCAGCCTGTGGCGAAAGTCGGGGGCTCGGAGTCGACCGGAGAAGTGGGAACAACCGAAATGATGCGTCGGCGTCGACGCGAAATTGCGCGTCGCGTGGTTCGATCGATATTGCCCGACAGGTGGGTGATGGGGATGACCGGCGTGGTTTCCGTTGTAGCGGGCCTGGACGTGGGGTTTTGGGGTGTGCTTTCGGTAGCGGACAGCATTTGGTACGGGGTTGGCGCACCGGCGGCGGTGATTGCGGTTCGCGCTGTATTTCTGATGGTGGGGGCCAACCGAGGGCTGCGTGTTTTGGCAACGAACAGCGTAGGGGTAGTTGCGTGCGCGAATTATTCGATGACAATCCTTCGGACCGCGGGGGTCGTGGCGGATGCGACGGCGGCGATTTTGCACGTGTCTTTGTTCAATGCGGGAGTCGCGGCCATGCTCCTCGGCATTGATGGCGACGAATTAAAAGGGCGCAGCGTGGGACCGCGAAGCGTGCGGGAGCGTTTCGATGATCGACCGGCGCTACCAGCCCGTAGTAGAAGTCCTCGGTGTTCAGATGGCTGGCTGAAGGGGCCGGTGGCTCGATAGCGCGGCGACTCGCGCCGAATTGGGCCGGAATCGCGTCAAGAGCCGCTCCAGACCGCTCCACAGGACCACAAACCGCCCGAGCAGCCCGCAGACGGCGGATATCACCCCGCTCTGCAGGCCGCGGGGCGTGCCGACGCCGATCACGTGACGCAGAAGAAGCCCGAGGTTGAGGCCCGCGACGTGCACCAGCAGGCGCTTCAGAATGTTCGAATGCCCCCGAAGGCGCACCCGGCGCATCCCACCAGTCTCAAACAGGTGCGCAAACGGACGCTCCACCAACTCCCCACGACGCCGCAGCAAACGCCGCCCCCGCCGGCCCCGGATCCGGCGCCGGTTCCCATACACCGCGTCCCGAGCCTGCGGCGCGTTCCTCCAGCACCGCCGGCCCCGCTCCGGCTCCGAAATGTAGCTCCGAACCCCCACCGCCGCCAGATCCACCAGCGTCCCGTTGCTGTGATAGCCCTTGTCCGCAACCACCTCCGAAACCCCCGACGCCGCCGGCAACACCGCCTCCACCTGCTCCGCCGCCGTCACCAGGGTCTCGACCATCGTCGTCGTATCCCCCTTGTCCGCCCCCTGGATCGTCACACCCACCACCGCACCCGTCTCCAGATCCACCGCATGCTCCACCTTGTGGGCCAAGTGGGTGCTGCCGTCCTTCATCTTCGCGACCTTCGCGTCCGGGTCGTGGGGGTGGGTCCACTCCTGGTTCGACGTCTTCTTCTTCCGCTTCCGGTCAAAACGCGCCAACTCCTCCGCCGTCGGCGTCTCGATGCCCGAAGCCTTCGCCAAACGGGTCAGGAACGCCGTGTAATCCTCGCCCGTGTCACGACGCACGATGCTCCGCAGCGCCGCGTTCGCCTCCAGCGTCGTCGCATCGACGCCCAACGTCTTCCCCGCAACCAGGCTCACTGCTGTCCCACTAAAAGCATATGAGAACGGGCCTGGAACGCCCTGTGCTGGTATGATGGGTTTGAGAAAACCAACCGAAAACACAGGGGAACCAAGCCCGTGGCCCACAATAATACCGTATTCGCGCAGGTGCTCAAGCTGGTACCGAGACATGAATTCGAGAGCTTGGCACGCAAGCACAAGTCGGGGCGGATGTCGCGCAGCATGACCCGCTGGGGCCAGTTCGTGGCGATGGGGATGGCCCAGTTGACGGGACGCTGCAGCCTGCGCGACATCGTCTCGAATCTCGCCGCGCAGTCGGGCAAGCTCTACCATCTGGGGGTCGGCGTGGTGACGCGGTCGTCGCTCGCGCGAGTGAACGCGGAGAAGCCGTGGGAGTTGTACGAGGAGTTGCACGGGCGGTTGCTGGGGCGCTGCCAAGCGAAGGCGCCGGGACATGGTTACCGGTTCAAAGCCAAGCTGTTTTCGGTGGATTCGACGACCGTTGACTTGTGCCTGTCGGTGTTTCCGTGGGCGAAGTTCCGGCGGACGAAGGGGGCGGTGAAGGTGCACGTCGGCGTGGACCACGCGGGGTATCTGCCGACGTTCGTCCGGGTGACGAACGGGAAGACGTCGGACATCGCGGCGGCGCGCGCTCTGACGCTGCCGAAGGGCAGCATCGTGGCTGCGGACCGGGCGTACGTGGACTTCGCGTGGGTTGCTTCGTTGATTTCGGAGGGGATTCACCTGGTGACGCGTCTCAAGCGGGGGATCAAGTATCGGGTGGTGGAGACGCGAGTCGTCAACGCGAAGCGGGGGGTGACCTCGGATGAGACCATCGAGTTGACGAGCGCGAAGGGTAGGAAGCAGTGCCCGCATCGGCTGCGGCGCGTCGGCTACCACGACCGGAAGACGAAGAAGGACTACGTGTTCCTGACGACGCACTTTGGTCTGTCGGCGAGGACCATTTCGGACATCTACAAGTCGCGCTGGCAGGTGGAGTTGTTCTTCAAGTGGATCAAGCAGAACCTGAAGGTGAAGCGCTTCGTCGGGACGTCGCGCAACGCAGTGCTGACCCAGGTCTGGATTGCGATGTGCATGTATCTGATTCTGTCGTACATCCAGTTTACGAATCGGATCGCATGGAGTCCGAGCGAGATTCTGCGGCTTCTTCAGCTCAACCTGTTCGAGCGCCGGCCGCTTCGGGAGCTGCTGGGAAGCGGAAACGAGAGTCCACCGGATCCGTCATCCCAGTTGACGATCAAGTTCGCGTGGAGTTAGTGGGACAGCAGTGATCGACTCTCGACCCGCGCACGTTGGACGAGATCATCCGGCGTGTCGTTGAAGTTGCGCAACCGGAGCGGATCATCCTGTTCGGGTCGGCCGCCCGCGGGGAAATGACGCGCCATAGTGACGTGGATCTGCTGATTGTCGCCGATGGCGCGGATGCTCTCGAGCTGATGTCCCGGATCTACGGCCGCTTGCGGGGCGTAGGCGTCGCGGTCGATGCGCTGGTGATTTCCGCCGCCGACGTGGCGCGCTACCACGACAGCCTGCGCTGATCATCAGGCCGGCTCTGCGTGAGGGAAGGACCGTGTATGAATCCGCCTGAGCGTCCGCCCCCCGGAGCCGTCGTCCGCTGGGTCGAGGAGCAACGGTGATCCCGCGCGAGTGCAAGCGCCTCGCCGAGGTGGACTTTCCGATCTCCGTCGTGTCGAAGCACGCGGCGCGCGAGAAGTCGATCCGGCACGGGCATCCGTCGACGCTGCACCTGTGGTGGGCGCGCCGGCCGCTGGCGTCGAGCCGGGCGGTGCTGCTGGCGCTGCTGCTGCCCGATCCGTGCGACGCGCGCACTGCCCGAAAGCGTTCAGGGCCGCGGCGCGACGGATTCTTCTCGGGATGCCCGGGCGTCCGCACGGATGGGCGGACACGATGGACACGGACTCGGGGTTGCGACGGGTCCGCCGGACCCGGACGGCGCCACCCCGATCGCGTACCTGTGGGCGCGGACCGTGCGCTGCGAGGCGCCCAACTGCGGCGCCGAGATCCCGCTGATGCGCTCGTTCTGGTTGTGCAAGAAGGCGCGGCGCAAGCGGGGCGTTGCGGCCTCACGTCGTGCGGTCCGGGGGCGAGCCGCCGCGGGTCGCCTTCGAGATCGTCGAGCCCGGCCGCCGACCGGGAAGTGGGCGCGGGCACGGTGGCGCGGGCGAAGGCGGCGTGCCCGTGCTGTCACGTCGTCCTTCCGCCGGAGCGGGTCCGGGCGCAGCTCGCCGCGCAGCGCGGCGGCGCGGACGTAGTGTTCGACGACGCCGGCCGGCGCATCGGCGGCGCGCGCCTGACGGCGGTGGTGACGCTCCGGCCGGGCGAGAAGGGCCGGCGCTACCGGCCGGCGGCCGAGGCGGACTACGCGGCGGTGCGCGCGGCGCAGGCGCGGCTGGCGGGGATGCTCGACGAGTGGGGAGCGCGGCGGGAAACAGGGGCCTTGCGGACGCCGCGAAGTCTGACGGACTGGCCGTCATCGACCTGGGAGCCGGTCACTCCAGCAGCAGCAAGACCCTGTGCGGGACGCCTGATTCGCGGCGCTGCTGTCGAACGGACTCCTCAACGACTCCATCGGCGCCGGATACCTGGAACGCAACTGGCCGCCGGGGCTGGAGGACAGCGGGGGCGTGGCCGCTGGTCGGCCTGCGGCAGAGCTTCCTCAACGGCTCGCTGACGCGCCTGGCCGATCCGGATGCCGTACTCCGCGGGAAGATTGTCGAGTGGGTCGGCCGGGGCGAGTTCGGGCTCCGCTCCGGACAGCGGTCGGACGGCCGGTCCGGGCGCGTGTGGTTCCGGAGCCCGTCGGATCCGACGACGTCATGTTCGAAGAGAAGGTCTACCTGTGACCAGGAAGGTCGCCGAGGAGTCGAAGGCGCCGCCCCCGCGCAGGCCTGAGCCGCCGCCAGAACCGGGAGACAGGCAGCACGGACGGACGGCGGTTCACCGGATCCGCCCCTACCTCCGGCGCCAAGTGACAAGATGGTCCGGTCCACGGGGACATTCCGCCGGAGATGTGGAATCGGATCGGCACCAGGCTGCTGCCGAAGCTCAGGTCGAGTACGGCTCGGGAGCTGAAGGTCAAGGTGCAGTTCGAGATGCGCGCGAACGGGCGTGAAGGAGACGCGCTCCTGGTCGATCTACGCCAGGTCCTGGATGACCTGCACCTTGCGAACAGAGTCAACATCGACGTCGAATAGAGCAGAATCTTCCTCGAATGCGTGTGGGCAGGGGCGGCCGAATCGCGAAGCCGCCCACGTCGGACGGGCGCAGGTGTGTTCCTTCGGCGGGACTCACAATCCATCCTCCCACAGCGTGCGAGGAAGAACTCCAGCGGCTGGATCTCGATGCCCTGCTCGATGCGCGGGCGATCCTCGCGGCAGACGACGATGGATCGCTCGACGAGCCGCTCCTCGGCGAGCGCCCGCAGTCCCCGCAGGTGCTTCTGCTGAACGCGGCGCGCCGCCTTCGTTTCGATGGCGACGCGGTCGTCGAGGATGAAGTCGACCTCGTAGCCGGATCGGGAGCGCCAGTACGCCAGCGGCGTGCGGGGGTCGCCGGTAGTCGATCCAGGCGCGCAGCTCCAGGAACACGTAGTGTTCGAAGAACGCCCCGAAGTCGGCGGACGCTTCGCTGACGGGCGGCAGCCGGCGCAGCGCGCGCACCACGCCGGTGTCGAAGAAGTAGAACTTCGCGGTCTCGATCGCCTTGCGCCGGACGGTGCGGGGGGACCACGCCGGAGCTCGCTCGTCGATGCAGACCCACGGTGTCGCGCAGGTCCCGGGCTTCGATCTCCTGCCGGATGCGCGTCGGATCGGCCAGCACCGTGTGAGCAGCCCCTGGTCGAGGAGGGAGAAGCTCAGCGTTGAGCGACGATGCGCCTCGTGGTCGTGTGCGGGGACAACCTGATCGAGGAACGAGGGTTCGCACGTGGGGAGGTTCTGCACGCGATCCTGGAAGAAAAGGGCTTCGCGCTTTTCGACCGGTTCAAGGATCCCATCCGTGACAGACTACTGGCTCCGAGGCGGCTGGGACACAGGGGATTGATAAAGGAAGAAGTCATATCGGCCTATCAGTTTGGACGCCTCGGAAAGAAGAGTGACGCCGGTCGGGGCGGCGGCGGTGAGACGCGGGCCACACGGCCACACCTGTCGTAGAAGGATAGTACCGGGAGCCCGCGTGCGCATATTCCGCGGAATCACCAGCCCGCCTGCGCCGCGACGTAGCGCGCCACCTGCTCGTGCGTCGCGAACCAGACGTCGCCTTTCGCCTTGATGTGGTCGATCAGCTCTTCGAGGATCACCATGCGCGAGCGGTGGCCGATGACGTGCGGGTGCGTCGTCAGGAGGAACGTCGTGCCTTCCTCGTACGCCTTGTCGAACTCGTCGACGTAGACCTGCAGCAGCGCCCGCGGCGGCGTGTAGTTGTTGCCGCGCGGGTTCATCAGCGGCGCGTCGTCGAGGATCCACTCCACCGGCAACTCGACGATGCCGGTCGGCTCGCCGTTCTGCAGCAGCTCGTAGGGGCGGTCGTCGGCCATCAGCGAGCTGTCGTAGAGGAAGCCGAGGTCGCGGATGATGTCGAGCGTGGCGGGGCTGAAGTTCCAGGACGGGGCGCGGTAGCCGACCGGGCGGCGGCCGGTGGCCTGCTCCAGGTAGTCGGTGGCCCGGATGACCAGCTCGCGCTCGGTTTCGGCGTCGAGGGCGCTGTTCAGCTCGTGGATCCAGCCGTGCACCAGCGAACTCGTGCCGCCCGGACGCCCGGATGACGTCGACCATCTCCGGCCGCAGCACGAGGCTGACCGCCGGAATGAAGAACGACGCCGGGATCTCGTGCCGGTCCAGCAGGTCGACGACCCGCTGCAGGCCGACCCGCGCGCCGTACTCCCCCTGCGACATCCCGCCGATGGACGGTTCGGCGCTGCGCGCGATCGCGATGGTGTCGTTGTCGACGTCGAACGAGATCAGCACCGCGACGCGGGCGCCGTCCGGCCACGAGGCCGGCTGCAGGCTGCGGCCGGCGCGGACGCGGTTGGCGATGGCCCGGATCTGGTCGATGTCGAGGTGAATGCCGGGCTGGTTCGTCTGCGCCGGCGCGGCGCCCGCGCACAGCAGACCCGCCGCGAGCGCGGCGGCCCCGGCGGCGCGGCGGCCGAAACGAACGGCGGAAACGCACGTCCGGATGCTGGTCGGGGTCATCGTTCCTCGCCTTCCTCGTCCGACTCCGCTTCGTGCGGCTGGTTCTCGCTGATCGGCGGGTTGTCCACGTGCTCGCCCGAAGAACGCGGCGTAGCGCCGCAGCCGGTCCATCCGGTGGAGCGGCTCGACGATGCCGTGTCCCTCGCGCGGGAAGCGGACGAAGGTGACGTCCTTGCCGAGGTCGCGCAGCGCCCGGTAGAACTCGACCGACTGCTCCGGCGGCACGCGCGTGTCGGCGCCGCCGTGCATCAGCAGCACCGGGCTCGTCACGTCGGCGACGTAGGTCATGGGGGAGTGCTCGCGGTAGTTGCCGGCCGCGGTCCACGGCGTCCGCCGAAGAACGACGCCAGGTAGTCCTGGATGTCGTTCGTGCTGTACATGCTGTAGAGTTGGTGAGGCCCGCTCCGGCGAGACCGCCTTGAAACGGTCGGTCTGCGTGACGATCCAGGCCGAGAGGTAGCCGCCGTAGCTCCAGCCGTAGCAGACGAGGCGGGTCGGGATCGGCCCAGCCCATCGCGACGGCGTGGTCGACGCCGGTCATCACGTCGTCGTAGTCGGCGATCCCCCAGGCGTCGACGTTGGCGCTGACGAACGCCTGGCCGTAGTTCGTGCTGCCGCGGAAGTTCGGCTGCAGGACGACATAGCCGTTGCCGGCGAAGAACTGCGCCGCGGGGTTGAACGCGGCGAGCGAGGCGCCGGTCGGGCCGCCGTGCGGATTGACGATGAACGGATAGGACCTGCTCTCTCGTAGCCGACCGGCTTCGTCAGCACCCCCTCGACGGTCTGCCCGTCGCTGTTCGTCCAGCGGACGGTCTCCACCTTGCCGAGCTGCACGCCCTCGTCCCGGAGCCACGCGTTGGCGTCGGGTCCAGCCGGACCGGATCGCCGTCCGCGGTGGCGGTGTAGATCTCGCGGGCCGGTCGGGGCTCGTGTGGACCCACACCCAGCGGGTCCCGTCGTCGGAGAGCGACCAGGCGCCGTTTGCGCCCGCCGGGCGCCGTCGCCGTGATCACCGCGCCCGATTCGACACTGACCCGGAACAGGCCGGTGGACGCGCCCTCGCCGGTGGGCCAGAAGACGTAGCGCCCGTTCGCCGACCAGATGGGGACCGAGAAGTCGCGGTCGACGTCGTCGAGCAGCACCCGCGGCGCGCCGCCGTCGGCCGGCGCCAGGTACAGCTTGTCGTGCAGGGTGTTGCTGGACGCGGTGGCGTTCGAGGCGAACGCG